>NZ_JBQCWL010000004.1:0-217685 GCF_051957375.1 Neisseria sp. P0017.S009 | reverse complement strand
ATACCTTCAAAGGCAAAGTCGGTTTCACCCTCCAAAAACTTCAAACCGTGTATCGGATTGACCGGACGGCCGGCACCGGCAGCCCTTTTGCAGGAAATACAGGGTTTGGGCGGCAGTTTCTTTTTGAACTTATTGTTCATGTGGAACATATCGCCGGCGCGAATGATGTAGCGCTTGCGGATTTTAACCGAGGAAGAATGGCGCATCGGCCAGGCAGGCTTGGTGGCGGTGCGGCTTTTTACCCCTTTACGGCCAGGAAGGGCGATTTCATCGCCATAAGTTTTGTGCGTCTTACTGGCATTAAAGACAAAAGCAGGCTTGCGGTTGAGGCGTACGTCTTTGGCGACGGTTTTGGCACCGCCGAGATCAGCAAAGAGTGGGAAGGGGATGGGTGGAACGGAAGGGGGAGCGGGTGGAGGCGGCCAGCAGAAATCGGGGACGGTAAAGACAACGCGGAACTTGCTGCTTTTACGGGCGATTTTATTGACGGCCATGGGGTGCTTTACTCCAGAGATTGGATAGTGATATGAAGATTGATATCCATTAGCTGAATCTTACTTTATTTAGATATGAAAAGAAAAGCGTACTGAAAAAATTTCAGATAGGCTTTTTGTGTAAGTGATTGTATAGCTAGGAGAAACAGGAATGAATAGACTAAAATACTAGTACTATGAATTTAACATAATATAAATTAATTTCCTTTTCCCTATTCTTCTACAAATTCCGCTGTTTTGTTCCTATATGTCAAATGAGAATTAATGATACTCTAGAGAGTGTGATCATAGTACTCCAATTTTTAGTATAAAATCAATGGTTTTAAGAGAAATGTGGCTACTTAATTTACCACTTTCTCCCTGAATGGTGGAATAGGGCAGGGATAAATATCTCTTTATCCCTTATTTCAACCGTTCAGACGGCCTTTTTTCCATTTGTCCCATTCGCTTTACCATCGGCATTATCCCCGTTACCATACAGTGTTCATCGTCAGTTGGATATTACCCTTATAACCGCCCGCTAATCCTACCACCTCACCTTCGCCCGTTTTTCCCCCTCACTTTCCGTCCGCTCTTTCAACGCATCCGAAGCGGTCAATACCGCTTACCGTGTCGAAATCACCACTACCTCGACCAATTCCTCGCTGCCTATGTCTTCCTACCTCAACCAACGCGCAGCATTTGAGATTCGTCCGCAGGAAGGCTTACTGTCGGAAGTGGCAGGAGCATTCGGGTCTGCTTCAGATGACCCGCCGGCGAAGCAATGGCAGGGCATTATCACCTCATGCGAGAAGTTGTCGGTATTCAAGGATGAAACCGTTTACCGCTTTGTTTTAGAGCCGCGCTTCGCGGCTTTAAAACATTTCCAAACTTCCCGGCTGTTCCAACACCAAACCATTCCCGACATCGTTGCCGCCGTCTTCAAGCACCACGGCTTCTCCGGTGTCGACTACCGTTTCCAAAAAAGCCGCAACTACGCTGTACGCGAGTATGTCACCCAGTATCTTGAAAGCGACTTCGACTTTATCAACCGTCTGTGTGAAGAAGAGGGCATCTGGTATGCCTTCGAACAGCATGAACAACATGGCGACGTAGTCGTCTTCGGCGACAGCCCCGAACACTACTTGCGCAGCCAAGGCTTACCCGTTTTCTACCGTCCCCATGCCGGATTGGAGAGTGTCGGTACCGAAGCACTCTTTAACTTAAGCATCCGCCACAACCCCATCGTCGAAGGCATACGTACGGCCGACTACAACTACCGCAGTGCCGATACCAACCTCTTTGCCGAAACCGACAACAAACAGTCGGAAGAATCTGCCGACAATACCGTCTTATTGGGCAAACAGCAGCATTGGGGCCTTCATCCCAAAACAACCGACGAAGCCCAAGTTCAGACGACCCTGTTGAACGAAGCCAACCTTTGCCGTCAAACCGTCGCCAACGGCAGCGGCAACGTCGTTTCCATGACGCCGATGAAGGTGTTCCAAACCGATGTCTCCTCCCCGGAAGCCTCCGACGGCTGGCTGGTACTTTCCATGGAACACAGCGGCAGCCGCGATACCGCCTACAGCCATACCTTTACCGCCATCCCCGCCCAACTCGCCTACCGTCCCGAACGCACCACCCCGCGTCCGCATATCGACGGTACCTTACCGGCACGGGTAACCGCAACGGAGAACTGCACCTACGCCTATATCGACGATATGGGCCGCTACCGTGTCAAACTGCCGTTTGACCTGGACGAATGGAGTCTCGGCGGAGAAAGCCGTCCCGTCCGACTCGCCAAACCCTATGCCGGTCCCGAATACGGCATTCACTTCCCCTTACACGAAGGTACCGAAGTGATGCTGTCCTTCGTCCAGGGTAATCCCGACCGTCCGTATATCTCCGGCGTCATGCACGACAGCGCCCATACCGACCATATCCCTGCCGAGATGAGAACGCTAATCCTCTAATATTGACTTACGTATAGGCGTTATCCACCCTAATAAATATAAGATACTCACCATAATATGCTTTACAAAATGAACATGATTTGCGGAACGGTCACCATAATCCGAGTCAACTCCTTGAAAAGGTATGGATTAGCTTTTAGAGTCTCTCACGCTCCTTTCCTCCTGTTTGGTAATGGTACGACATAGATCAGGTGTACCAAAAATATCAGTTATCTACTGTTATAAAAGGTAACCTGGTATAATGCGCTTTACTCTACTTACATTCTATTTTAGATAATTTGACTGATATTATTCTGAATTAACAGGCATATAATGACAGATTTACGTTTTCTTGATCTTTTTGCTGGCGCTGGCGGACTTTCCGAAGGGTTCATTCAGGCAGGTTTTAAGCCCGTTGCTCATATTGAATCGGACAAGGCTGCCTGTTTTACTCTGCAAACGCGTATGGCTTATCATTGGTTAAAATCAATAGATAAGCTAGATGTTTATGTGGACTACTTAAATGGAAAATTAAGCCGCACAGAATTTTATAAAATCATCCCTGAGCATATTACAAAAACAGTAATTAATATGGAAATCTCAGAGAATACCTTAAAAACTTTATTTAATGAGATTGATGATTTACTTAAAGACTCACCTCTTGATTTGATTGTAGGTGGCCCACCATGCCAAGCCTATTCTCTTGTCGGTAGGTCATGTGATTCTAATAAAATGCTTGGTGATAAACGTAACTATTTATATAAGTTTTACGGAGAATTTCTTCAGCGCTACCAACCTAAATACTTTGTTTTTGAAAATGTATTAGGACTTCTGTCTGCAAAAGATGCTAATGGCAATTATTATTTTCAAGAGATGAGGAACCTTTTTAAAAAATTAGGTTACGAGACTGAATATCGCATACTTAATGCAAATGATTATGGTGCTCTGCAAGCTCGCAAAAGAATCATACTAGTTGGTAGAAGAGGTCATCAAACCGGATTCTATCCTCAATTAGAGATTGATAAACCAAATGTATTAGTTAATGAAATATTTACTGATCTTCCTGCAATCCATGCAGGTGAGGGAAGTGTTCGTCCTTGTAAAATGAAGAAGTATACTGGTAAGTGGCTGCATGATTCAGGCATAAAAAACAATGATATTCCTGTTACATGGCATATTGCACGACCACTCAATCAACAAGACTCTAAAATATATCGTTTGGTAACGGATCTATGGAGCAGAGAGGGGAAAAGGATGGAATATAATGATTTGCCTGAAAATCTTAAAACTCATAAGAATCGAACTGCATTTGCCGACAGATTTAAGGTTGTAGCAGGTAATTTATCTGCATCTCATACGGTATTAGCTCATCTTGCTAAAGATGGACATTACTATATCCATCCTGATTCATATCAGAATAGATCAATTACCCCTAGAGAAGCAGCACGCCTTCAAACTTTTCCTGATGATTATTATTTTGAAGGTGGGACTGACAAACCAAGTAGAACTGCTGCATTTAGGCAGATTGGTAATGCTGTTCCAGTTATACTGGCAAGAAAGATTGCAGAAAATTTGAAGGAGAATTGGCATGAGTGAAAATGTTTATAAAATAAGACCGGCTGGACGGCATTTATTAACTATCGGTAGAGATTTAATTCAGGACAGTTATGCTGCTATCGTTGAGCTTGTAAAAAACGCTTATGATGCGGATTCAGAATCTGTGGAAATACATTTTAAAGCGACTGAAAAACCATCAGAAAATATAAATGGTAATCCTGAGAAAAGAATAGAGATTACTGTCCGTGACTATGGCCATGGGATGTCACAAGATACTGTGATTAACAAGTGGATGGTTCCATCAACGCCGGATAAGCTTGAGCGCAGAACAAGTCCGAATGGTCGAATTATGCAAGGTCGTAAAGGGATAGGACGCTATGCTGCATCTATGCTCGGTTCTACCTTATTACTAGAGACAGTCTCAGAATGTGCAGAAAAAACAACTGTTTTAGTTAACTGGCATGATTTTGAAACATCTGAATACCTAGATGATGTTGAACTTTTAGTTGAAACTCATTTAACTGATGAACACTCAGGAACTACTTTGACAATTGAAGGTGGAGAAGAGTATTACAAAGAATGGAATAAATATCAGTTCACTAAGTTAAATTTCGAATTAAAAAAATTGATATCCCCTGTGCAAAATTTAATAAATAAAGAAGAGGATAAAGAAGACCAGAATTTCAATATTCATCTTAAAATCAGTGGATTCGAAGATATTGAAGATATAGAAGAGACCATCACACCATATCCTATCTTTGATCTATTCGATTATAAAATTTCAGGGAAAATTCATGCAAATGGTAAAGGTACTCTGACTTATGCTTTGCAGAAGGCAAGAAATACAGTAGAAGAGATTATTTCGTTTGATTTAAATAATTATACTGCTTGCGGTGATTTAATCTTTGATATCCGTGTTTACGACAGGGAAAAGGAATCAATAGAACAATTAATTCACCGTGGTCTTAAAGATGATCATGGTAACTATCTAGGAAAATTGCAGGCGAGAAAAATACTTAATGAGTCCAATGGGATTGGGGTATATCGCAATGGATTCCGGATCAGACCTCTTGGTGATCCTGAATTTGATTGGTTAAAACTTAATGAAAAGAGAATCCAAAACCCCTCTTTAAAAATTGGTAATAACCAAGTAATTGGTTATGTACTAATTGGCTCAGAGGAAGAATCAGATTTAATAGAGAAGAGTGCAAGGGATGGTTTGCGCGATAATTACGCTTACAAACAATTACAGAAAATTACAAATGAGGTTATTAAAGAGCTTGAAATACGGAGATTCAGTTTTAGGCGTAAAGCAGGATTGAGTAAACCTACACTTAATGTTGAAAAAGAGCTGAATCGGATTTTCTCTTTTGAAAATTTGAAGCAAACTGTCCGTAAAAAATTAATTGGCGAAGGGATGAATGCAGAATCTGCAGAAGAAGTCATTTTACTAATTAATAAAGAAGAGGAAGATAAAAGTCAGACAGTAGAAGAAATCCGCCAAGCCATTGCAACTTACCAAGGGCAAGCAACTTTGGGAAAAATTATGACTGTAGTTTTACATGAAGGTCGAAGACCATTGAATTATTTTAAAAATGAGATTCCTCGAATTGATAAATTTATCAAGAAATTCAAAGATACAAATAATTTTGAAAATATAGAAAAGATCGAATTAATTGCGAACAATACAGCTATAAATGCTAAAACATTTTCCGATCTATTTAAGCGACTTGATCCTCTTGCTATGGGAAAACGGGGAGCTAAACAAAATTTGTCTATAGAATCAGAAATTTATAACTGTTTTGAAATATTTCGTCAACAAATGGAAGATAAGGGCATTAAATTCGATATTAGCGGAAGTGCAATTATAGAAGCATGGAAACAGGATATTGCTGCTATATTTACTAATCTTATAGAAAATAGCATCTTTTGGCTGTCAGAAAAAAATCCTGATATTAGGAAAATCATAGTCAATATTATTACTGAAGAAAATTCTTTAAGCCATATAGATTTTTGCGATACTGGACCAGGGATAGAGCCTAATCTTATCGAAGATAATCTTATATTTGAACCTCAATTTAGCACCAAACCAGGTGGTACGGGTATTGGCTTGGCAATTGCAGGTGAAGCTGCTGAGAGAAACGGATTGAAACTTACAGCTTTAGAATCTACTAATGGAGCTTATTTTAGACTTTCTATAAAAGGAGATGAATAACATGAAGTTAATTCTTATTGAAGATTATTATCAAGATGCTGAAATGTGTCAAACAGCCGTAGCAGACTTTAATGATGAAAATGGTGATCCCAATGTCGAATTGGAAATTTATGACAATATTAATGACGGATTAGAAGCATTAAATAATTCATATTTTGATGGGGCAATTATAGATATGAAATTAGCCGCTGACGGTGATGAAGGAAATCAAGCTTTGGATCTAATAAGGGAAAATTTAAAGCGGATACCAGTAGCTATATGTACAGGAACTCCTGATTCCATAAGTTTCTCGGACGATATACCTTTAATTGGAGTATTTAAAAAAGGGGAGGTAAAATATATCGATATCATAAAGAATTTTTGGGATATTTATATAACTGGATTAACCAAAATAATGGGAGGTGTAGGTCAAATTGAAAAAAGTCTAAGTCAAATTTTTATAAAGCATCTTCTTCCTGAAATTTTTATAAAATCTACAGTTTCAGATAAGGGGAGTGCTAGTAGTGAAAGTAATTGGGTTCGTTATGCCAAAAAAAATTCACATGAAACAGAAGAAGCCCTTCTACGTCACACAATTAATCATCTAACTCATGAATTATATAAAAGTGATGGTACGTGTTATCCGGATGAGATGCTTATACGCTTACTGGGACCTACACCCATAAATACAGGTTGCATTTTAAAGCATGAAGAAAGTGGTATTTTTTATATTGTTATGAGCCCAGCTTGTGATTTGGCTGAGCGTAAAAGCGAAAGCAGTGAAGGCGAAAGTAGGAAATGTAATACAGACCGAGCAATGTTGGTTGAAATTCAAAATTTGGATGATATTTTGAGTAATAATGAGAAATATAAGAAGGCCTCTACTGACACGCAAAAGGAAAATATAAAACAATCATTATTTGGAGGCATAAAAGCTAATAAGGGAGGCCAATACTACCATTGGCTTCCAATACTCGATTCTTGCCAAGAAGGTGCTGCCATTAATTTCAGAAGGGTCTCTACATATGATGAAGCAGATTTGAATAAATATTTTGGTAGCCCTGTTATTCAAGTGGCCAGTCCATTTCTAAAAGACATAATATCGCGATTTTCATCCTATTATGCACGACAAGGGCAACCTGATATTAATATGGATCTATGATTTCAATTCTTCAATTATGAAAACAATGGCTGTCCGGATAGACGCGACAGCCTTTTTTTTCTGCTAAAATGATTTCGTTACAAATTCAAAATATAGCATCATGTATGTAATTCCTAAAAAACGTGGTGGTCGTAGAGAAGGTGCAGGACGAAAAAGCAAGACCGGCGAAGCGACGACAGTAAAGCGTATTCCTGTGTCACTGATACCGACGGTAGATGCTATGATCGCTTCTACTGCCCTCCCCCTAGGTAGCTTGATACCTGTCAATCGGAAAAAACTAAAGATCCCATTTGCACTCGAGAAAATTCCTGCCGGTTTTCCCTCTCCGGCAGAGCCTTATGTTGCTGACTATCTCGATTTTAACGAATACCTTATCACAAACCCGTCTGCCACCTTTGCCGCACGTTCCGGCGGCTATTCAATGCTCGACGCGGGTATCGGTAAAGACGATATTATGATCATCGACCGATCTAAAACGCCGAAGCACGGCGATATTGTGATGGCCGATGTTGGCAATGAGTTTACGATCAAACGACTGTACAAAGTTCCAGGTCGCAAGCCCGAGCTACACTCTGAAAATGCCTCCGGCGAGTACCCTGACTTTATACCTGATGACAGTGATACCTGGACAGTCGTTGGCGTTGTAACCTTCGTTATCAAAGATGTTCGTCAGGGAAGCTAAGATGTTTGCCCTTATTGATGGGAACAGCTTTTACTGTTCTTGTGAAAGAGTTTTCAGGCCGGAATTGAAGAATGTTCCGATCGTCGTCTTGTCAAACAACGACGGCTGTGTGGTTGCACGATCTACTGAAGCAAAGGCTTTAGGTATTAAGATGGGGGAACCCTATTTCCGTGTGAAACACTTAGTTTCTCAAGGTCGTCTGAAAGCTTATTCGAGCAATTACGAACTCTATGCAGACCTGTCCCGGAGGATGATGGAAACTATTGCCGGTTGTGTACCGGCGGTTGAAGTCTATTCAATAGACGAATGTTTCGCAGATATGTCCGGCATTGAAAATCTCACCGAGCACCGACTAAGACGCTGGCCAAATTTTGCAACCATCTTGCCAAACGTTACCCTGATCACTTTAGAGGAGTAGTGGTTTGGGGCGATTGGAATGAAACTATCCGTCTTCGTGCCTTACGCAGCCAAGGAGTAGATGAAATTTGGGGGATAGGCAGACGGACTGCCGATAAACTATCCGAACAAGGGATACGAACAGCATTAGACTTCGTGGAAGCAGACACAGCCACCATACGCCGACGGTATGGCGTAACAGTGGAGCGGACGCAAAGAGAGATGCAGGGTATTGTCTGTGACGGATTACATCCCAATGCACAACCGAGACAAAACCTTGTTCGTAGTCGAAGTTTTGGAACGCGTATAGAAACATTAGAGGCATTGCAGGCGGCTGTTACGCATCATGTCAGTTTAGGGGCTGAAGCATTGCGTAAGGATGGTTTAACTGCATCCGCCGTTTCTGTATTCTTACATACAGATTTTTTTCGTGAGGATGAGCCTCAATATCACAATAGCCTAGCCCAGAATTTGATTGTATCGACCGCTGATACAGTTCATTTGAACCGAATAGCACAACGACTGCTGGCAGATATTTATCGCAGTGGATACCTCTATAAAAAATGCGGAATTGAATTACATGGTTTGAAACCAGCTATTCAAATGCAGGTAGACTTATGGGAACCGACAAAAGCCAATCCTGTCATGGTGGCATGGGACCAAATCAACCGTCAGCACGGTAGAGGCCGTCTGAAATTGGCCTCAGAATTACTGGCCGATGACTGGAAAATGAACAGAGATAGATTAAGCCAGTGCTATACCACACGGTTTGCGGATTTGCTCGTAGTCTAAGGATATGATTTCCCCAAAACATCCACAAAATCTGTGGATAATATTCTATAGAAAAAAGGTCGTCTGAAGTTCAGACGACCTTTTTTAACTCATCAATACAGCCTTCCTGCTTCGGTATGATTATTCTGTTGAAAAGTTGGATACAGTTATGATTTTAATAAACCAAAATCTTTTTGACCTATTTCATCTTCATTCTTATTAGGGAATAGAGGAGAACTTAGGTAGTTTTTAGCCAAACTAATGATGTGATTTACTTGTCGAATGTTGGTAGTCATAAACCCGATAGGCAATGTCACAGGATAAGAAGATAGTTTTGCATGATAACAAACCACAGCAAATTGATCTTCTAGAAATAGAATTTCAGTATTTCCATCTAAGAAACCTTCACAGAATCCATAAAGTACTTTATCCGATATATCTTTAAAATGATTTAGCCATTCTTGTTTTTCATGGCGATTTCGTTCGGAAGGCAAAGGTAGGTATAAACGGAAATCATAGCCATTTTTTTGTTTATCTATTAGATTTTGAATTTTGCCATGAATTTTCCGTTGTTTTCCCCAGTAAATATCGCTTGGAGCCAACCAATAGAGTTTTTTAGATGATTTTTTGCTTAATTCATCTAAAATTTTATTGATTTGTTGGAACAAGGTTTCTTGATGATAAATTTGCCCTAGAAAATACAAGCCATTTTGTTGTTCATGCTTCTGATAAACTTTTAAATATTCGTTAAAGTCCAATGTTCCGCCGAATAGCACTTTCAAAGTATCGTCATCACTAATTTCTGCCATACTATTACGCAGTTCACGCAAATTATCATGATGACCAAATCGCTCCAGTTGTGCGGTAATGGCTTGCTGGATATTTTCTTGATGAGTAACTGTCGGTACATCATGACGTTCTTTAGCTTCGCCTGTTTCAGGCAACAATTCAAATTGTTGCGTAAAACGGAAATAATCAGGTACGCCTTTGGGTTCTATAGCATCAATTTTATACAAAGAAATATCTTTCTCATCTAACTTGATGATGTCATCTTCTATTAGCTGCCGAAAGCGATTTTGAAATGTTTTTCGTGCAATTTCGCTACTTTCTGATAACACTTTCGGTTCGACAACTAACTCTATGGCTTGCTGGCGATTTTTATCACAGTCGTTTTTTTTCAGAAAATTACTATCTAATAATTCCATACGATATTCACCACCATATTCCTTTAAAGTGGGAATGTGGGGAGAGTCTTGGATATCTTGAAACAGTCTCTGCCCGTCTGCTGATAATGCAATCAAGCCGTTATCCTGCCAAATAATCCATTTATTGCTCTCCAAATCAGCAAGAGCGACTTCGGTTTCATATTGATTAAAACCAAAGTATTGGGCAATTTGTGCAGGTTTGCACGGTGTTACTTTCAAAAGTCGTAACAAATATTCACGCACGAACGCCACACCTTTATCGCTCATATACGAAAATACGATACGAAAACGCGGAGCCTTAACCACAAAATCAATTTGACTGTAAGTTATGTTTTGTTTACTCATTTTTTCGCCCCGTTTTTCAATATCTTAATTGCATAATCTTGCGGATTATTTTGCTCTTGCTCTTGTATAAAACGTAAAACCTTTGCCAATGGAGTTTTGCTGTTTTTTGGATGTTCCCACATGGTTTTTGCTCCAACGATAATAAGTTTATCCATAGCTCGTGATAAGGCTACGTTAATACGGTTTGGTAGATGCAAAAAGCCTGTGCTACATACTTTATCATGACGGGTCAACGACAAGATAATCACGCGGTTTTCTTTGCCTTGATAACTATCTACACTATCAATTTTAACTAAGCCGCGGAATTCGTCATTCCAACTGCGCTCATTGAATTTTTTACGAATAAGTTTCTTCTGTTCGCCGTACATACAAATTACACCAATGGCTTTTTCGTTTTTCTCTAAACATTTTTGTACAGGTTCACTATTCATAAACGTTTCATCGTTTGCCAAGTCTTGTAATATCCTAATAATTACATCGGCTTCAGCACGGTTGGATAAACTACCACTTTTGCCTTGTTCATGATACGTATTTGGTAATGAAGTTGTATCTAACCATGTTACGCAGGATTTTATCTCTTCAGGTAGCCTGAAATAAATATTAGGCACATCATTGTCAGTTTTACCGTTTTCCAAAACATTTTCATAAAAACATGCTGATACTAAACTGCCAATCGCAGGAGCCATTCGGTATTGTGTTTTGAGTGTGGCGCAAGTTTGCTTTCCATATTCGGATAGGAAAACGCGTTCAAAATCACTGCCTAATGCTTGATCTAATTCCTCACCTCGCTTGGAAATCCCTAATCGGCGGGCAAGTGCGTTTTTATGCTCATCTGAATACAAAGGCGGTAGTTGCTTATGGTCGCCTACAAGCAAAATACGCGTACCAGACTGCATAGCAATCGCCAATTCACTGGAAATAGAACGTGCGGCTTCGTCCACAATCACCCAGTCGTAGAGATTGTCAGCAATGCCGATATGGCGTTGCCCGATACCTACGCAAGTGCCAATCACAAGCTGACGGGAACGAGCCAAAAATTCATCATAATTGGTGCGTTCGTTAGATAGGGCTTCCAACATATCCTGAGTTAAATCAATCAATTTACCTGCTTGGATATTTTCAAACTGCTGAATATTATGCTTGTGATTTAATTCACTGATAAATTTTGGCAGAATTTCGTCAATTTCAACCAATTCACGTAGCCCCATTGCTTGGGCTTGTTCTTTAATGCTTTTTTCTAATTTTTTGCGTAAGCGTTTTTCATCTTCATCAATGTTTTCATTTTTTGATGAATTGACAATTTTTTGATAACGGCGGATTTGTATGCCAATATCAAACGCTAATTCAGCTCGCTCGCGCAAATATCTTTCAGGCAGGCTCATGCTACGTCCAAGCTGACAGATATTGCTAATCTTGTTTACATTTAATTGAGCTCTTTTTTGCCCGACCAAATTGGGTGAAAAGACATCTTCCAATATTTCGGAATCGGCAATTTCGCGATTACTAAACCGCACCAGTTGCAAATCTGTTCCCAAACGCTGACAGTGTTTACGGATACGTTCGGCAGCAGTATTGACTGCTTCATGTGATTGGCTGACCAGTAGAATATTCCGCACCTTTTGCACATCAAATAAATAATGTACAAATGCGGCAATAAATTCTGTTTTCCCTGTTCCCGGCGGACCTTGTAATAAAGATAATGGTCCATTGGCAATCAAACGTTGAAAGGCAATACGTTGTGCTTCATTAAGGCTTACATTTTTTTCAGGCTGGTCATAGCGTTCAAATTCTTCATCGCTGACATGAATCTCATATTTTTCAGACGGCAAGTTGCAATGTTCATCAAAATAATGCACTAGATTTTCCACCGCACTTTCACCGTCTAAAATACGTTGTAATGCGTTTTTTCGACGGGTATAAGAAGCCTTGTTCTGTTTACTTTGCAAATAAATAGGCGTATCTGCTTGAATATTATTTGCATAATTGGTCAAACTTTTGGATTTGATGTGTAATTCATTCAATTGACTTTTAGCAATATCTACCACACCATATTTAAAGGTTCTTTCTCCATCTTCACTTTTCCCAATAGCTTCAACAACTTCATCCCGTTTGAATTGATCTAGTGGACTGATTTCACCATCATAGGGAATATAACAGCCCCCATTTTCTGTTTTTTGCAATGCTTCGCTGGCAGTAATAGAAGGTAAAGCTTCGGTTTCAGTCTCTAAAATTGCCTGCCAAAGTTTTTGAATACTAGGACGCTGTTCAATAACCGGCACTGCAATTTCAGCATCAACAATCTCAGTTTCAGAAACTTCAAATGTTTCAATATGTTCTTCTTCGGTTTGTTTGGAAATATGTTTAGTAATAAATTGGTTGATGGTATGGATAAACTGCTCGTTAGTTTTTAGTGAATGATTTAATGTAGTCATTTCACTATAAGCACCATAAGTGATATTTAAGCCTAACGTTAGGCTCATTACACTATTATCTCTATCTCGCTTACTGATGTAAGCACGGTTGATTGGAACCAACGCATGAGTAAATTGCTTATTTTCTACTGAATAAAATGCTTTTAATACACCGCCCAAACCGATAAATTGCACCAGTACATCACCTTGCTTGCTCTTTTCAAATTGAACAAACAATTCACCATTTTCAGGATAAATCGCAATCGGTGGAAAAGACTCGCGCCCGCCCACTGTAATATCAATCATCAGCGTAGACGGTTTTGGATTGAGGGCTTCTTTGAAACGAGCCAATGAAATAAACGCAGTTTGGCTGTCTGAATACTCTTGCTGTATCACTTTAGCAACTTCAGCAAAACTTTCAGACGACCTATTCCATTCAACGCCCAATAATTCACACGCCATTTTCATCACGGCAAAATTATCGCGTTGTTTCTCGGTAGGATGATCGAATTCTGGCGAATATTCGGTATTGAACTGGCTTTGCCCACTTGGCGAAAAATCCAATATATCCAAAATATGCAGTTGAACAGAATCATCTTCAATCGTTACCAGCACATTGTCAGGTTTCAAATCGCCATGAGTGAAACCAAGACTGTGTAAATGTTCAATGCTTTGAATAAATTGATGGATAAGAGTCTGTTTTTGTTTATCCGATAAATCAAGTTTGCAAATATCTTGCCAAGTATGCCCGTCAATAAAATCACTTACTGCAAAAAGGCAGCCTGATTTTTTGGCAATACCGAATTCTCGGATTTTCGGTAAATAATCAGGCGACAGATTTGCCAGTTTTGCCATATTTTCCAACCAATTCAAAACCACTCTGGCTTTTGAATTATCGGTTTGCGGGTCTGTATTCAGCCATGCTTTAACCAACAAACCATTGGAACAGTAAACTTCTTTTTCACTGGTTTCTAAAATAAAATCATCATCTTCACGATAGGCACGGGAATAGTTGATGTCATGTGTGAACGGCTCTAATTTTGTAAAATCAAAAGAAAAATCTACCGCTTGCTCAGGTTTGGTTTGATTAAATTTATCTAAAAAATCCACCGCACTTTTAAAAGGTTTATCAGACAATGCCTCACGCAAAATTTCGGCATACCATGTGGTTTCATCCGCTAATTTATTTTTCATTTCATCAAGACTAACCGGTGAAATGCGTTTTGCCTGAATGATATGCCATCCCAAAACAGCCAAAGAACGTACATCATATTGGTATGATGTGAGTTTGATGCCGTCTGAAAGTGGAAAGTGAGATTTTGCCAAATCGCCGGAGACTTCCAAAATCTCACGAATGTCGCCGACCGTTTCTTCAGATGAAAAATAAGCGGTAGCAAACCCTGATAGCGTAATTTTGTCATCTGCCGAGAGCCAAATGCTGTGATTACCCAAATCACGATGAGCAATACCGATTTTGTGTAACTGGGCAAATTTATCCAACAATAATTGCACCAATCCCAAACGGCGTTCTGTGCTTAGATTTTCGCCATTGTATCCGCCGACAAATTGGTCAAAACGTTTTTGCTGTGGGAACAACTCAAATAAATCAATATGTTCCGCAGTGATTTCGCCTTTTTGCGGGGTAGATTTGTAATTCAAGCAAGCGTGATACAAGTCTTTATTTTGTAATTTAATATGGTTCAATACATCGTATTCACGGCTGACTAGGCGATAACGCCCGTCAGGCGTTTGAGCTTCAGGGCGGTTGATTTTAGTGAAATCCCAACGGCGCAATAAGGCTTGGTCTTGGTGCTTTTTATTCTCGGTTTGGGCAAGATATTCTTGATAAATGTCTTTAGGGTGGGAAAAAATAGCTCCGTCTTCTGCGTAATATCCACCAATACTGATATTTTTCGGTTTGACTGTGTTGCTACTAAAGATTTTTTTATCAAATAATTCAAAATCCTGGTTTAAAGTTTTGCTATTACGATGTGGACGGAAGCGATCGTTAAATTGTTTTTCATCTTTTAATTGCAAAAAATCAGCTAATGTTACAACGTGCAATTTTTCATTGTCTGGCAGTTGGCTGAAATCTGCGTTGCCTGTCATCACAACTAAAAAATGGATCTGCGGACGAAAGCCTTTATTGGTAAATTGCTGTTTGAATTTATCCAATTTCTTTTCCAGCATAAATTGTTTGTTTCGTGTAATAGAAACTGGCGAACGACCCATATCTTTATCATTCAAATACCATTTATCTTGACGGCAAATAATTGTTCCATTCCAATGTTTCAACTCAATAATCAACACATTGCAATGGGTAACAATAACCAAATCAAATTCACCTTCTTTACGCTCTTTTACATCAGCAAAGCGAAAGCCCGAGTATCCTTTCCAAGGAAAAATGGATTTAAGGGATTTTAATGTGTCAAATCCCTGTCCTTTTACTTTCTTGTTATTTTCAGAAGCTTGAAAAGCCTGTTTGATTTTTTCAATGGCCTCAACCTCATGTTGAGTTAAACCGCCGCCCCAATCTTGTACTTCCATCATATTGACCTTTTTCTTATAGGTAAGTAATCAAATTAAAAAAACATTCTGTCATTCTACCGAATTTTTATACTTTAACGGCATTAAAGTTGAAAATTAGATCTCAATACGATATACCCAGAATGTGCTTACTACACTAAGTAACAAATGTGGTCAATCTACAATCATGGTAAAAACGGCTGCCTAGGCAGCCGTTGGTTTTAAATCAATCATCTTGATCGATCAGTTTTTTCAGTTTTGACAAAGGTTCAGTAACAGGAAACGTGTATCCAATAAATTCTTTGAATTGTCCTGTCAAATCCATCTCGTAGAGAGTTCCTGTCCAATCATTAAAAAACTCCAAGAAAAAAGTCATAGACGACGAATAGGGCGTTAAAACCAATCTTTCACATCTCAACTTGCCTTCGAATCCTTCAGAACCCGCATAACAATGTATTGCAAGGTGATGAAGCTTGTTAGGGTTTTCAGCAAGAATCTTGACGGCGTTATAGAGTGACTCAACATCCACACCAACTGACAAATCAGGAACTGAATAGTCGTATTCGTCAGACTGATGGATTTCAAGAAGCTCCTCGCTTTCCTCCGGGAAAACAATCTGCAACTTTTGCACTCCATCTTCTTTAGAAAGAGTGAATTTTGGTTTTTCAGGAATAACATTGCTTTCGGTTTTAATATTACACATGCTAGTCTCCAATGTGGGAGACAACCCTTTCGGGTTGCTCCCGAAAGGGTAGGTTTATTCAAAAATTACAAGTTATGATAACTACTCGGATTAAATAGGAAATTTAACATAATATAAATTATTTTCTTTTTTCCTATTCTTCTACAAATTCCGCTTATTGTTCCTATATGTCAAATGAGAATTAGTGATACTCTAGAGAGTGTGCTCATAGTACTCCAATTTTTAGTATAAAATCAATAGGTTTTAAGAGAAACTTGGCTATTTAATTTTACCTTACCTCTACTTCCTAATTTATTGTGTAGTGGAGTAGGAGAGATATAAGAATACCAAGTACCATCAAACTCTTGTGAAACAAGAAAGTGTAGGGGATAGCTAATTTATACTGCAAAGGCCGTCTGAAACATTAAGTTCAGACGGCCTATTTGCAAATTTTTTTAGCAAGTTGATAAGTTAAACTGTAAGAAATTTGCGAGTTAATCACATTATGAATATAAGATAATAATCTTACAAGAGATCATCTGGCTGACCTTTAATTTCAAAACCTATGCTCTATTTTAATTAGAAATTCATTCCGTTTATAGCGATTTAGCCAGGACGAGCTTTTGTTGTCAGTGTGTTTTACGGTGAGGATGGGTACGAAGCCGCGGAGGAAAGGGCGATCGAATTTGATGTCCAACTGGTAGGTGCGTTCGAAATCACGGCGGCGGGTTTCCAGCCAGGCATGGTAATCCTGATAGGCTGTTTTGCGCCAGATTGCCTGAAAGGTGGCGTCGATGCCGGATTCGAAACGTTTATTGACGCCCGCGCGCAGGCCGTGCCGGCGGTAGGAATCCACTTTTTCGCGGCTGTTTTTGCGCAGGTAGTCGTAGCCGCCGAATACCAGCCAGTCTTTCGGCAGGGCGTAGATGGCGGTGGTGAACAGAAGCGTCTGCGGGCCGTTGAAATGTTTTAATTCACCGCGGTAGCGGTCGTATTTGTGGTCGAGCTGCACGCCCAGCGAGGCTTGGTCGGAAAAGGTGCGGCTGTATGCCGTGCTGATGCCGGCGCTGCTGTCGCGCAGTTTCCCGCCCGACCATTCGTATTGCACCTGCGGGCCGATACTGAAGGAATGGTCTTTGCTCTGAAAACTGTAAGCGGGGCTGACGTTGATATTGTGTTCGCCGTATTCTTTGTTGCCGGGATAGAGCCGGCCCCATGCGTAGCCGCCCAGTTGCAGGCCGTGGTGGCCGTTGAGCGAAATGCGTCTGCTTAAGTTGGCTTCATATACCCACATCCGGTTTTTCAACGCATCGGGCGCGTAGGCGTCAAGCTGTTCGTTGCGGCAGGACAGCATTCCGGCATCGTCCAGAATCGGCTGCCCGTTCGAATCGAAACCGCAGCTTGTCTGATTGCGGACAACCGTCGTGCCCGACGACTGGTTTAAGTTGGTGTCGTAACCCGCGCCGAACGAAACCGAGCCGCTCCACGCATCGCGTTTCTTCAAAGCGTCGGCAAACACTTTGATTTTCTCATTGACGGCGGGCACTTCGGGAATATCGATGCCGTCGAACAATGCCGCCGATTCTTTGTTTTGTTTGTCTATAAACAGCAGCCGCGCCAAATCCAGGCGGCCGCGCAGAAATTCGGGATTTTTGCGGTAAAGCTCGCGGTATTTCGCCAGCGCGGCCTCCAAATCGTCGCGGGACACCGCCTGATTGGCCTCGGCAAACAGCACTATATCGGGGTCGTAATCATCCTGACGGCGGTAAATGTCTAACAGCCGAGCCGTTTCCTCTTCGTTTTGCGCGTTGACCGCCTTCATCAGCGACAACGCCAAATCTTCGCCGTCCTGCACTTCTCCCGCGCCGAATTCGATCGCCGTATTGTCCGCTTCGTTCCTTTCCTGCTGAGCGCGGCGGAGTTCCGTTCCCTGTTTGAGCTGCATGAAGCGGTCTTCCCTGTCGTCGGCAAACGCGTGGGGCAGCAGGCTGATAAAAAAGGGAAGGAGCAAAAGGCGTTTCATAAAATTCTTTCCTGTGTATCGGGCGGCTTTGTTTTTCAGACGACCTTTTCAAAGAAAAACTGACATTTCATCTTTACCGGGCAGAGCATTTTTTTATTTGAATGACGGGTCGTCTGAAAATGAGCTTCTCAAGCCCATCGAAACAGCACGCCTTCAAACTCACGGGCCGTTCGAAAAATACCGGCTTAAACGCATTGCGAAGCCCGATATTTCCGAACGGCCCTGTACGATGTGCATTGTGTGTCGGATGATTTGTGTTTTATAGGCGGACGGAATGGGAAACGACAAAAACCGTCCGCCTTATCGCATTATGATTCATTATTTGCCGATTTTCGTACCGCCAAAGGCAGTGTTATAGGCATGGTTTCGACCAAAATCAGCCACGCCCGCAATCGCTGCGCCTTGATTGCCGAAGAAATGACCGTGGGTCGTACCGGCCACTTTGTTTGCCGTAGCTGTACCGGAGAAGGAAGCCTGAGCCGTATTAATCGTGGCATTGTTGATGGCGACATTCAAACCTGCGCGTTCCATTTCTCCGTTCAGCGTTCGCTTACCGAAATCAGCTTTCAACGTACCGTTTAAGAGGGCTGTATTTTGCGTATGATATTGGTTGATACCCTTAACCGTATAAGTGGCAGTACCCGTAGTCGGCAGATTGGTGGTTCGACCCGTGCCGCTATAGAAGGCAGTGTAATTCGTACCTTTTGTACCGACAGCCGCACCGGAAGGAACGGCAGACCAGTCGCCGAAGTAAACATCCATATTACCGACTTTGGAATAAGACAGACGGCCCAAATGGGAATGGTCGGGCATTTTGGGAATCAGATGCCATGCACCGTTCATCCGATACAGATTGGCAACAGTAACGCCGTTTTTGTCTTTACCCAAAATACCGTGAGCAAACGTTTTAACAAAATATTTGTTCGCTGTCGCATCGATTTTAGCAAAAGAGACAGGCTTGTTATTGGCAATACCTTTCTCTGGAGTTCCTGAGACAGCCTTGGTATCGCTAACAAAAATGGAAGCTTTACCTTTATGCTCACCTTCGTTTTCAAGAGTAACACCAATATGCTTTACCCCTTCGACTTGAATCGATTCGGTCGTCGCACCAGTCGGGTTGGCTTGAAAACCTTTAGGTAGTGCAAACACAGAAGAAGCAGCAAACGCAACACTCAATACCGCAACGGTTTTTACGAGTTCCATAATTCACTCCAAAATAAAAATTTACAAAATCAACAAACTTTCTCAAGAAGAACCTGGATTAATCTTACAAATTCGCCCTCTTGGAAAAGCAAAGTAAGTATATTCCCATTTTTATAAAATAAAAACGGAAATTATTATCATTTATGATAATTTACATTTTACTAATATTAGAATTTTGATAATTGCATCCTGAAACTATTTTAGAACTTACCTGTAATCCCTATCCTGACCGTTCTGCCCGGTGCAGGCAGATAGGAGCGGCTCATCGGGTCGAGGTAGTAGCGGTTGGTCAGGTTGCTGCCCACAAGCTCGGCAGTCAGGTTCTTGCCGATTTTGTAGCGCAGGTAGGCATCCCATACCGCAACAGGCTGCCAGCGCATATCGTTATGCTGGGGCTTCATATTGTCATTCTGATATTTATTGCGCACATCGTAGAATGGCTGCCAAGCATCGTTGCGGTTTTCATAGACGCGGCTGTGGTAATGGAGGCGCACGCCTGTTTCCAGTTTGTTGGCAAGGAAACGGCTGCCCAATTCGGCATCAATCGACCAGCGTGGTTGAAGCGCGCTTGCCAGATAGCCCGAATCGGTCAAGCCGCCGTGGTTGCAGACAGGACGATTCATAGTCTTACCGTTTTTCACAAAATAGCTTGAATCAACCATGCCCTCTGTTGCGGATGTCCAAGTGAAATTTTCGTCGCACATTTTGTTTTTCAGGCTGCGGAATACGTTCAGGCTGCCGAAGACGCGTCCGGTATCGAAGCGGGTGGACAGCTCGACACCACTGCGGATTTGTCTGTCGAATTGTTCGAATTCGAGATTGCTGTCCCTATCGATAACGTTTTCGGTCTTGTTATGGAAGTAATTGACGCGGAAATCCGCTTTTTTCATTTTCGGTAACAGCCCCGTCAAATCATGAATATAGCCCACTTCCCAGTTTTTGGCGTGTTCGGGCCGCCAGCCATAGCCCATGCGGTTGAATGAGCCGGCGGCGGTAGAAAAGCCGTAAGTCCCTTCAAAAATGCTGGGGTAGCGCAGGGTTTCGGTATAGCGCAAATAGGCGCGGCTGTAATCAGTAAAATTGATGGTGGCAGAAAATGCAGGTACCCAACCGCTGCCCTTCTGCTTCATTGCCCTCTGTCTTTCGGCTTCGGTCATTGGCGTTGTGTAAACACTTGCACTGGCTGCGTAGTATTTAGGTACAAATTGCGGACTGTCTGGAATAGACGGGTCATATACAGGATTGGCGACTTTGGTGTGCAAATCAGGAATGCTGCCATTGGTAAGGGGATGATCCTGCATATTCAGACGGCCTTTATCGTCTTTCAACCAATAGAAATCCACCTTTTCATTAGGATTGACCCATTTTTCGCGATCATCTGTCAAAGTCGGAATATATTGCGAATTGACTTGAAACGAAGTCAGGCTAATTTGTGCATGTTTTTTTCTTTGTTCTGCGTATTCCTCTGTTTCATATAAAACTCCATAATCAAGACTGCCATTCGCCAAAGCATCGTCAATTGCCTTGTAATCCGCGTATTCTTGCGGCGTGGCAACCCTGCCGATCGAATATTTTATTCCCCTGTTCATTTCTAACGGATCGCCGGTCTTATTCGTGCCGCTTTCCAAACGTCTGCTTTTATCCTGAAGTTGGAAATTGGTATATCGCCCACCTGCCGTCAAAGTCAGCCAGCGGAAGGGTTCGTAGCGAAAATTAAAGCCCAGATTGTATTCACGCCGCTTGCCGTTGCGAGGTACACCGTATTGGTTCAATTCATAATTTGCCCTGATGGTGCTGTTTTCGAGTTCTTCCCGATATTTGTCGTATCCTCCCCGCTCCAGCTCGTCTGAAAAATCATTGCGCGATGTCAGTTTTTCATTTTGAAAATCGCCCATCAAAGTCAACGACAGTTTGTCGCTCAATTTCATACGGTTGGAGAATTGAAAGCCTGTACGGTTGTTACGGGCGTAATAGGCGTTGCCTTCAATAGTGTTGAACCTGCCGTTTGTATTGGGCGTTTCGGGTTTGGGCGGTTTTGGGACTTCAAAACCTGCATTCAGCAATTCTTGACGCTCTTCAGGCGTAGCTTTTTGCCATCTGTCGTACTCATCCCATGCTATTTGAAATTTGTTGTCCTCATAAACGGTATCGCCGGGTGAGCCACCTGCGGTATTGGTTTTGGATTTGGTGCGCGTTGTCCAAAGCGTGGCATCGAAATCTATCCAACGGCTGCCCTCGGGCTTCCACGAATAGTCGATATTGTAGGAACGCTGTTTTACCCATGCCTGCGGCCATTCGGCAATTTTGTTGAGGACGGACGCATCCCAACTGATGGGGCCGATAATGCGCGAAGGCATAATTTCGCCGAACGTGGAATCGGTATGGCGCAGGCCGAATTTGAGCGTTTGGCGGTTCGGCAGACGGAAGGTGGTTTTACCTACCCATGATTTGGTTTCGAGCGAGGTATTGCTGACTTCCCCGCCCGGATGATAAAAAAGTCCGATTTTTGAAATATCGGGTGCGCCCAGCATGTTTTCACTGCCGAAAAATTTCTCACCCTTGGCAGCGGCTTCTTCTTTACGACGTTTCAATTCGTCTAAAGTTTCTTGTGTCCAAGGACCGATATAACCGTAGCGTTCCGCGCCTTTTTTGCCGGAAAAATAATTGCCTTTACTGCGGTAGGCATAGGCAAGCATGGCATCGAAATTGTCCTGCTTGGTGGCGGCGGCAATGCGGTAGGCTTTATCCTCCCCAAATTTATTGCGTCCGTTGAAACGCTGGTCGATTCGGTCGGTATCGTCAAAAAACGAACGCCAAATACCACCCGTCGCTACTGCGGGAACAGGCAAGGTTCGATAATCGACTGAATGTTCATAAGCATTCTCACGCCTTTTGATGGAATTGTTGGAAGCCTCCGCCTTCACTTCAAAGCCGTATTTCTGCCCTTCGGGGACAATATCGTCGGCATCGATGGTTTTCAGGGCGACGGAGCCGCCTATGCCGCTTTTCATATCACGGCTGAACGAGGGGCCTTTTTCGATAGAAACGCTACTGATGATGTTGGGGTCGACGTAGTTGCGGTTGTTTGCGCCCGCGTAGCCGCGCCAGACGGTAATCGCCTGCTCCGTGCCGTCGATGGTAACGGGAATCCGTCCTTGACCTTGCACACCACGTATATTCGGATCCAGCGCGCCGCTGTTGCGCGCGTCGCCGCTGTACACGCCGGACATACCGCTTAAAAGGTCGGATACGGTGTTGCCTTTGAAGGTTTCGACTTCGTTTTTGCTCTTGTAAAGATTGACGATTTCGCGGGTATAAACGCGGTTTTTACCGATTTCATCCTTATTTCGAGTTCCTTTGACAGTTATGGTATCGAGAATAACTGTCGAATTATCTGCAGCATAAACGGCAGGGACGAAACCAATGGCGGCGATGCAGGCGGAGAGGGTGGTGACTTTGATCGGTTGCATAGAATGAATCCATATAACTTGATTGGTAAGGCCGTCTGAATGAGACAGATCGAATAGATGCGATTACACTCTGACTAAAATAATACAAATAAGTTTGATTATTATTTATAATTTTATGAAATTCTAACTTGTTTTTAATAATATGGAAATGTTTTTTGAGATTTGATCAATAGAATAGGGAGGGGAAGCGGTAGAGATTATTGAGCCGCTATTTCGATTATGTGAGTTATTTCTGACACTGCACCGTAAATTCCGCTATGCCCGGGCAGTCTATTTGGGGCAGAACAAAGTAAGTGTGCAAAGCCATCTGAAGGCGATGTGTTTGAACCTCTTAAAGGCAGCTAACAGGCTAATTGCGCCAGTTGTCACCTTAATTATCGAGTAATGAAGTCGAGTAGGGAGCAGGGAGCCTTAGTACGATACCAAGTACCTTCATATTCCTTGAGAAGAAGTACCTTGTACTAGACATACTTAGAAAAAGTGTTCCGCTAGTTGCAAGATGTGATTTTTTTAAATCTGGAGGCAGGAATCTCATTGTGAACGTAGAAGTTCTTCTTTAATAAGAGAAACAGGAGTTGGCAGGCTAAAATACTAGTATTATGAATTTAACATAATATAAATTATGCGAACCTAAGCTAGCATGATGCAATAGTCTTTTCTGCAAATTATGGCCACAACCAAGCCCATGCGCTTCGTCCTTCGCCTTGCAGCAAAACTAAAGTTCGGCAAGCTGAGGCTGTATTCATGCATTCGAGGCCGATTCCGTAGGCTGATAAGGCTGCAGCAACTTTGGGATGCAGAAATTTTTGTTTTTCTCCTGTACCTATAATAATGACTTCTGGACGGTTTTCTGCTGTTTCAATTGCTGATATAAAAATTTGTTCGTTTAATTCTCCGATGGTTGTTTGAGGAATGATGCTCACTTTGCCATCTTGCCAGCAAATGGGTTCTGAATATGTTTGTTCACCGATTTGCAATATGCCTTGTGAGGATGAAAAAAATGATGCGGTTTCATCAATATGGTTTTCTGTGATTTTCATGGCAATTCCTGTTTTTATGGTAGAACGATTTTTCAGACGGCCTTGGGAAACTTGCAAAAAAAGGTGCAAGATCAAGCAATATCAGGTAGGATTCAACGTTTGACCTTGTGCATTGATGCTTTGCTCTGAATTTACGATTGCAAGCGATTATAACAAGCCTTGGTTTTTCGTGATTATTTTAAAGTATCGGCTCAAAAGGAGACACAATGAAGCCAGTAAATATCGGTCTTTTAGGTTTGGGTACAGTCGGTGGCGGTACGGCTACTGTATTGCAGGACAACGCTGCGGAAATCAGCCGCCGCTTGGGACGAGAAGTCCGTATTTCTGCTGTTTGTGATTTGAGCGAAGAAAAAGCCAAACAAATTTGCCCGAATGCTGCTTTTATCAAAGATCCGTTTGAGCTGGTTCAACATCAAGATGTTGATGTTGTTGTGGAATTGTTTGGCGGTACCGGTATTGCCAAAGATGCGGTATTGAAAGCGATTGAAAACGGCAAACACATTGTTACTGCCAATAAAAAACTACTGGCCGAATACGGCAATGAAATTTTCCCTTTGGCGGAAGAAAAAAATGTCATGGTGCAGTTTGAAGCTGCTGTTGCCGGCGGTATACCAATTATCAAGGCTTTGCGTGAAGGCTTGGCTGCGAACCAAATCCGCAGTATCGCCGGTATTATTAATGGTACCAGCAACTTCATTCTGACTGAAATGCGTGAAAAAGGCAGCGCGTTTGCAGACGTATTGAAAGAAGCTCAGGCTTTGGGCTATGCAGAAGCTGACCCCACTTTTGATATCGAAGGTCATGATGCCGGCCATAAAATTACGATTATGAGCGCATTGGCATTTGGTACGCCGATGAACTTTTCTGCCTGCTATTTGGAAGGCATCAGCAAACTCGACAGCCGCGATATCAAATACGCTGAACAACTTGGCTACCGTATCAAATTGTTGGGGATTACCCGTAAAACCGACAAAGGCATCGAGTTGCGCGTACACCCTACTCTGATTCCTGAAAGCCGTCTGCTGGCTAACGTTAACGGCGTGATGAATGCTGTCCGCGTCAATGCCGATATGGTTGGTGAAACCTTGTATTATGGTGCAGGCGCCGGTGCATTGCCAACGGCTTCTGCCGTGGTTGCCGATATCATTGATATTGCCCGCCTGATTGAAGCTGAGACTGACCATCGTGTCCCTCACTTGGCATTCCAACCTTCACAAGTTCAAGTGCAAAATATTCTGCCTATGGATGAAATCACCAGCAGCTACTATCTGCGCGTTCAAGCAACTGACGAACCAGGAACTTTGGGTCAAATTGCCGCACTCTTGGCCAAAGAAAATGTTTCTATCGAAGCTTTGATTCAAAAAGGCGTGATTAATCAAAGCACTGCTGAAATCGTGATTCTGACCCACACCACGGTGGAACACAATGTCAAACGCGCTATCGCAGCGATTGAGGCGTTGAGCTGCGTGGATGCTCCGATCACCATGATCCGCATGGAAAGCCTGCATGACTGAGCAACAAACGGAAAGGCCGTCTGAAGAACAACTGGCGGCCAGAAAGAAAGCCAAGGCAAAAATCCGCACCATCCGCATTTGGGCATGGATTATTTTGTCTTTGCTGGCTCTGACCGCCCTGCTCTCACAATGCGCCATGAACAAGCCGCAGATGAAGCAAAATGTGGTGGAATCTTGTGTGAAAAACATTCCTTTTGCTGAAAAATGGCAAACTGATTTGAAGGCAAAAGGTTTGGATGCGCAAAACGAGAAATTGGCTCAAGACTATTGTGTCTGCATGTGGGATCAGCCTTTAAGCAAACTCTCTGACGAGCAAATCCGAAACTTCGGCAAAATCAGCCCTGAGGAGCAACTCAAACTCTTGGGTGGCGCGGAAGCTTTTGAGGCACGCGATAAGCAATGCGTGGCTGATTTAAAGGCTGAGTAAACCAAAATTATCGGTTTAAGCCAAAGCTATAAGGCCGTCTGGACAACAGACGGCCTTTCTTATATTGAATAAATAGTAATAAGAATTGATTTCATTATATTTTAAGTTTAAGATAGCTTGGTTAATTGCTTTTCTATGGTTGTTGCCATGCGTTACCACTTTCCTATTGCCGTTGATATTTATGATTTTTTGTATACCGGCCGGTTTGACTATCTGGAAATCGGACAATCGGCAGAGTCTATTTTGCAGATGTTTCCTGCGCCTGATTGCGTCCCTAAAGGCTTGTTGGTACAAAAAGGCTGGAATATTTGGCTTTATGGCGATATCGAACTGCATTTCTCCGACAATCGTTTGACACAGATTCGCGCTGATTTTCAGCCTGATGCTGCACTAAGCGGCGGCCGTTGGGTAAAATTGAATCCGTGGTTTTTTGCAAATGGCTGCCTTGATGTTTATGCCGTCATTCAGCGCTTGGTACAACGCAATATTGACTTTATTAAAACGGAAACGCATACCAATTTGATTTTACAGCTGCAAAGCGGGGTCGAATTGATTTTTGAAAAATGTCGGGGCATGCAACTTGCCTCGTTCCGCAAACAAAAAGCTTCCCTGCCTCATTGGGCGCGTGAAACGGCTTCTTAACTAAAACAATGCCGTCTGAAAACATCATTTCAGACGGCATGATCAATTACAAACCATTCAATAATTGTCGGATTTTCGTCATCGCCATAGAAGTCTGTTCATTACAGCCTACAGTCCCTACTCCGCTATCAAAGCAATCAATGCTGCTGACGCTGCAAAAGTGGGCATAGGCCATTTTCAACTCTCTGGCCAAAACAGCTTCGGGCATACCGGTCATACCAAGTACATCTACACCATCATTGCGATAACGGGCAATTTCTGCGCGAGTTGGACGGCGCGGGCCTTGCAGGCAGCCATATACTGCTGTGTCGTAAATCGGCACATTGTGCGCTTTCGTGATATTTAATAACTTTTGTCGCAATTCATTGCAATAAGGGTTGAAAAAATCGGTATGGACGACAGGGCATTCTTGGCCTTCAAAAAAAGTATCTTTACGGCCATAGGTATAGTCAATCAAATCGTCCGGCAACACCAGACTGCCGTTTTCAAAATCGGGATTGATACCGACGACTGAGGAAATGGCAATAATGTTTTCAACGCCTAAAGAGTGCAATGCCCAGATATTGGCGCGATAGTTGATTTCATGCGGCGCGATGGTATGGCTGAAGCCGTGTCGGGCGAGAAAAACAATGTCCAAGCGCCCCAACCTGCCGAACAAAATAGGACTGCTGGTTAAGCCGTATGGAGTGCGTACGATTTTTCGTTCAGTAATTTCGAGTTCCGGCAGTTTGGTCAAACCGCTGCCGCCGATAATGGCTAACATATAGACTTCCTTTGTTATCAATGGCCGTCTGAAACTTGGATTTCAGACGGCCTTAATATCATCGATTTATTTATGTTTATAGAAATGGCTGCCGAAATAGGCAGATGCACCTTCACGCAATAAAACCAATGTTACGGCGGCAAGCGGCAGACCGGCAAGCATACCGACAAAACCCATCAGTTGTCCGAAAGCCATCAACGAGAAAATCACCCAGAACGGAGACAAACCGATGCGGTCGCCGACGATTTTAGGCGTAATGAAAAAGCTTTCCAAGAATTGTCCGACACCGAATACAGCCCAGACCATCAACAAACCCTGCCATGAGCCATATTGCAAAAGCGCGGCAACTGTCGCCAGCAAAAGGCCGGTAAATGCACCCAAATACGGAATAAATACCAAAATACCGGCAATCATACCGATGGCAAAGCCGGAATCCAAACCGACCAGCATCAAGCCCAAGCCATAGACCAAGCCCATAATCATCATCACCATCAGCTGGCCACGCAGAAACTCGCCCAAAACTTCATCCATATTGCCGCTGATACGCGTGTAAGTTTCGATAAAACGGCGCGGAACCAATTTGCTGATTCCGGAAGACCAGCGTTTCCAATCCAACAAGAAGTAATACAGCAGCAAAGGTAACAACACCAAATTGCTGACGCCGCTGATGACGTTACCACTTTGACGCATCAAGGTAGGAATCCATTCTTTGAGCGTATTGCTCAACTCATCCGTATGCGACTGCAACCATGCAATAATTGATTCTTGATCGATTTGAATATAATCCCCGCTGACGCTATTGAGCCACGGCAGCAATTTGTTTTGAACAAAGCCTACGATTTGTGGCAGGCGTTCGGCCAGATTGTTAAACTGGTTCAACAACATAGGCACGATAATCAGCACCAACGACAGCAATATCAGCAAAGCCAGTGCCATAATAATCATAGAGGCCGGCGCGCGACGGATACGCTTCAGTTGCAGCCATTCGACCAAGGGATTCAAAACATAGGCCAAAACGGCAGCTACGATAAACGGCGTCAAAACATCGCCCAAGGCATATAAAAGCCAAATAAAGGCCGCGATAACGCAAGCCATAATAATCCACGGTTTTGCGCCGCGCGTTTTCTTTTGATACATAAAAAGGTATTTCCCAATTGATGTTTAAGGTTTTCAAAATCAATAAGCAGTATAACAGATTCACAAAGGCCGTCTGAACGCGTGACGGCTATTAAGATAAAATAAAAATTGTTGACAATAATGCCAAAAAATTCAGCCTGAATCCTCTAATTTAAGATAAAATACGCTCCGACAATCTACCCATACCCGAATAAGGAAATCCAATGAGCACTTCTTTGAGCTATCGTGACGCAGGCGTGGATATCGACGCAGGCGATCAACTGGTCGAAAACATCAAACCTTTTGCCAAGCGTACTATGCGCCCTGAAGTGTTGGGTGATTTGGGCGGTTTCGGCGCTTTGGTCGAAATCGGCAAAAAATACAAAAATCCGGTATTGGTTTCCGGTACGGACGGCGTCGGCACCAAGCTGAAACTGGCATTCGACTGGGACAAACACGATACCGTCGGCATCGATTTGGTTGCCATGAGCGTCAACGACATTTTGGTTCAAGGCGCAGAACCTTTGTTCTTCTTGGACTATTTTGCTTGCGGCAAGCTGGACGTTGCCCGCGCGACTGATGTGATTAAAGGCATTGCCCAAGGCTGCGAAGAATCCGGTTGCGCTTTGATTGGCGGTGAAACTGCCGAAATGCCGGGCATGTATCCCGAAGGCGAATACGACTTGGCAGGTTTTGCCGTCGGCGTGGTTGAAAAAGAACGCGTTATTAACGGCCGCAGCATTCAGGCCGGAGACGTTGTTTTGGGCTTGGCTTCCAACGGTGCACACTCCAACGGCTACTCTTTGGTACGCAAAATCATCGAGCGCGACAATCCTGATTTGGACGCGGAATTCGACAACGGTAAAACTTTGCGCGAAGCCATTATCGCCCCTACCCGCCTGTATGTGAAACCTATCCTTGCCGCTTTGGAAAAATTCACCATTAAAGGCATGGCCCATATTACCGGCGGCGGCATTACCGAAAACGTACCTCGCGTTTTGCCTGAAAATACCGTTGCACAAATCGATGCCAAAGCGTGGGAATTGCCTAAACTGTTCCAATGGCTGCAAAAAGCAGGCAATGTGGAAACCCAAGAAATGTACCGTACATTCAACTGCGGTATCGGCATGGTCGTTATCATTGCTAAAGAAGATGCCGATGCAGTACAGGCATTCTTGAGCGAACAAGGCGAAACCGTTTACCGTTTGGGCGCAGTTCGTGAGCGCAACGGCGACGAACATCAAACCCAAGTGGCTTGATTGAGATGTAATTAAAAAAGTGCGGATGATGAATCCGCACTTTTTATTGTTTATGATCTAGGGGAATCTCCGCCCTAGCCTGCTTCTTCCATAAAGCCGGCTAACTGAGCCGTATCGTGGGCAATCATCAGCTCTTCATTGGTTGGAACAACCAAAACAGCCGGAGAAGAATCGGTCGGGCTGATAATACCTGAATTGCCGTAGCGTTTGTCCATATTGGCTTTGGTGTCGATGTGCAGACCTAAGAAATCCAAATAGGAAACAGTTTTAGCTCGGATATTACGCGAGTTTTCGCCGATACCGCCGGTAAACACGAGTGCATCAATGCCGCCACAAGCTACTGCCATCGAAGCAATGTATTTGGCAAGGCGGTAAGTCATCACTTCCAGAGCCAAGCGTGCGCCTTCATGGCCTTCATCCGCAGCGATTTCCAAAGAACGGCAGTCGTTGGAGAGTTCAGAAATACCGAGCAAGCCTGATTTTTTGTTCAGCATTTCATCAACTTGGGCAACATCCAAACCGGCTTGTGAAGTCAGATAGCTGTACACGCCCGGGTCGATGTCGCCGCAACGGGTACCCATCACCAAGCCTTCAATCGGCGTGAAGCCCATACTGGTGTCAACGGATTTGCCGTTTTTAATGGCGGTAATGGATGCGCCGTTGCCTAAGTGGGCAATAATCATACGGATGTCTTCCAGAGGTTTGCCCAAAATCCGTGCGGCTTCAGGGGCAACGTAACGCATGCTGGTACCGTGGAAACCGTAGCGGCGGAAAGCGTATTTTTTACGCAATTCGCGCGGAACGGCATAAGTGTAGGCACGCTCCGGCATGGTTTGGTGGAACGAAGTATCCATCACGCCGACATTGGGCAGACCCGGGAAATGCTCTTGCGCAGCCAAAATGCCGTTGATATTAGCAGGATTGTGCAGCGGAGCGAGCGGAATGCAGGCATTGAGTTCGTCCATTACTGCTTGATCGATCAAAACAGATTCGCTGTATTTTTCGCCGCCGTGGGCGATGCGGTGGCCGATGGCTTTAATGCGGTCGTGCAGGCCGTGTTTTTCAAGTTCTTTCAGCAACATACCTACTGCACCGGCGTGGTCGTTACGGCCGGTCAAGGCTGTTTGGCATTTTTTGCCGTCTTTGCTGAACGTAATGACTGCTTCGGGCGTACCCAAACGTTCGCCGAGACAGCTTAAGAGAACTTTGCCGTTTTTACGGTCGATAACAGCACCTTTGAGTGAAGAGCTGCCGCAGTTTAGAACAAGAATGAGTTGGTTGGACATGGTGTTTCTCCTTTGATTTTTGATTGTTTTTTTGGCTTCAGGCCGTCTGAAAAGAGCAAAAACATTTGAGAGCTTTTCAGATTGCCTTTGGTTTGATGTTTAGTCAGGCTTTATGCCCAACCATAATCTCCATTGCAGGTATCGCTACCTGACTAAAATCTGCTTATTTGGTTTTCAGACGGCCTTGTTTAGTGCTGCGGCCGTCTGAAAACTTAAAAGCAATCTTCCGGCACTCGGACTTGTCCTTCCATAATCACGCGTGCGCTACGGCTCATGACTGCTTTGGTGGCCGTCCATTGTCCGTCCTGACATTCGGCGGCTGCACCAACGCGCAGTGTGCCTGACGGATGGCCGAAACGGACTTCTTTACGCGCTCCGCCTCCGGCTGCAAGGTTGACCAGCGTACCGGGCACGGCGGCAGCGGTAGCGATGGCGACTGAAGCAGTACCCATCATGGCGTGGTGCAATTTGCCCATGCTCAGTGCGCGTACCAATAAATCGATGTCGGCAGCTTTGACGGTTTTGCCGCTTGAAGCGGTGTAATCGGCCGCAGGGGCGACAAAAGCGACTTTCGGAGTATGGGCGCGGGTAGCGGCTTCGGATACGTCGCTGATTAAACCCATTTTCAGCGCACCATACGCGCGGATGGTTTCAAATTTTTCCAGAGCCGCGGCATCGTTGTTGATATCGTCTTGCAACTCTTTGCCTGTATAGCCCAAATCTGCGGCATTCAGGAAAATGGTTGGAATGCCGGCATTGATAAGCGTGGCTTTCAGACGGCCTATATTCGGCACATCAATTTCATCGACCAAATTGCCGGTTGGGAACATACTGCCTTCGCCGTCGGCCGGATCAAGAAATTCGATTTGTACTTCGGCTGCCGGAAACGTTACGCCGTCAAGCTCAAAATTGCCTGTTTCCAAAACTGCGCCGTTTTGCATCGGTACATGGGCAATAATGGTTTTGCCGATGTTTTTCTGCCAAATTTTGACGGTACACAGGCCGTCTGAAGGGATTTTGTCTTTATCGACCAAGCCTTGCTCGATGGCAAATGCGCCCACGGCGGCAGTCAGATTGCCGCAGTTGCCGCTCCAATCGACAAAAGGTTTGTCGATGGAAACTTGTCCGAACAAGTAATCAACATCGTGATCGGCGCGTTCGGATTTGTCCAAAATTACGGCTTTGCTGGTGGACGAACTGGCATTGCCTAAACCGTCAATCTGTTTGCCGTAAGGGTCGGGGCTGCCGAGTACGCGCAAGAGGATTTTGTCGCGTGCCTCGCCTGCTTCCTGCGCAGCTGCCGGCAGATCGGTGCGTTTGAAGAAAATGCCTTTAGATGTACCGCCGCGGTAGTAAACGGCTGGAATTTTAATTTGCGGCATTTCGAGTTCTCCTTTGTATTTCTAGTATGGTTTTTTCAGACGGCCTCTCAAACATTCGAGGCCGTCTGAAAACCTTTTTGAGCGTAGCCCGGACATTTTGATCATGCCCGATTTACCTTACGCTGCATTTCCTTCTAAAAAGTCTTGTGCGAAACGTTGCAACACACCACCGGCTTCATATACCAATACTTCTTCTGCAGTATCGAGGCGGCAGGTAACCGGAACTTTGACAGTTTCGCCGTTTTTACGGTGAATCACGAGAGTCAGGTCGCAGCGCGGTGTGCGTTCGCCGACCACGTCGTAGGTTTCCGTACCGTCCAGTTTCAGGGTGTGGCGGTTAGTACCCGGTTTGAATTGCAGCGGCAACACGCCCATACCGATCAAGTTGGTGCGGTGGATACGCTCGAAGCCTTCGGCAACAATCGCTTCCACGCCGGCGAGGCGTACGCCTTTTGCAGCCCAGTCGCGGCTTGAGCCTTGACCGTAGTCCGCACCGGCAATGATGATGAGCGGCTGTTTGCGGTTCATATAGGTTTCGATGGCTTCCCACATGCGCATGGTTTTACCTTCGGGTTCAACGCGTGCCAGCGAACCTTGGCGTACGCTGCCGTCTTCGTTTCTCACCATTTCGTTAAACAGTTTCGGATTGGCGAAGGTTGCACGTTGGGCGGTCAAGTGGTCGCCGCGGTGGGTTGCATAAGAGTTGAAGTCTTCTTCAGGCAAACCCATTTTCGCCAAATATTCGCCTGCGGCACTGCTGGCCAAAATCGCATTGGACGGCGAGAGGTGGTCGGTGGTGATGTTGTCGGGCAAAATCGCCAGCGGACGCATGCCTCTCAATGTGCGCTCCCCTGCCAGTGCTCCTTCCCAGTAAGGTGGGCGGCGGATATAGGTGGACATTGGACGCCAGTCGTACAGCGGGCTTGGTGCTTTTTGCGCTGTGCCGGTATCGAACATCGGAATATAAACGTCGCGGAATTGTTGCGGTTTCACATATTCGGCAACGATGGCATCGATTTCTTCATCGGTCGGCCAGATATCTTTCAGGCGGATTTCTTTGCCGTCTGCAACGCCTAGTACGTCGTTTTCAATATCGAAACGGATGCTGCCTGCCAGCGCGTAGGCAACGACCAACGGAGGCGAAGCGAGGAAAGCCTGTTTCGCATACGGATGGATACGGCCGTCAAAGTTGCGGTTGCCTGACAATACAGCGGTGGCGTACAAATCGCGGTCGATGATTTCTTTCTGGATTTTCGGATCCAGCGCGCCGCTCATGCCGTTACAGGTGGTACATGCGAAGGCAACGATACCGAAGCCGAGTTTTTCCATTTCAGGCAGCAGGCCTGCTTCTTTCAAATAGATTTCGGCTACTTTTGAACCCGGGGCAAACGAAGATTTCACCCAAGGTTTGCGTTTCAAGCCGAGGCGGTTGGCATTGCGTGCCAACAGCGCGGCGGCGACAACGTTGCGCGGATTGGAAGTATTGGTACACGAAGTAATCGCGGCAATAATCACTGCACCGTCAGGCATTTGGCCGTCTGAAGGCTCTTCATAAGGTTTAGCCAAGCCTTTGCTGGCCAAATCGGCGGTCGCAAAACGGGCATGCGGGTTACTTGGACCTGCCATGTTGCGCGTTACGCTGCTCAAATCAAATTTCAATACGCGCGGATAAACGGCGTTTTTCAAGGCATCTGCCCACAAGCCTGCGGTTTTGGCGTAGGTTTCTACCAATTTCACTTGCGCATCGTCGCGACCGGTCAGTTTCAAATAATCAATGGTTTGCTCATCAATAGCGAACATCGCGGCAGTCGCGCCGAACTCAGGGGTCATGTTGGAAATGGTGGCACGGTCGCCGATGGACAGGCTTCTTGCGCCCTCGCCGAAGAATTCGACAAATGCGCCAACCACGCGCTCTTTACGCAAAAATTCGGTCAGTGCCAACACGATGTCGGTGGCAGTAATGCCTGGCTGGCGTTTACCGGTCAGCTCAACGCCGACAATATCAGGCAGACGCATCATGGAGGCACGACCCAACATCACGGTTTCGGCTTCCAAACCGCCCACGCCTACGGAAATCACGCCCAGTGAATCGACGTGCGGCGTATGTGAGTCAGTACCGACGCAGGTGTCAGGGAAAGCTACGCCGTTTTTAACTTGGACAACCGGCGACATTTTTTCCAAGTTGATTTGGTGCATAATGCCGTTGCCCGCCGGAATCACATCCACATTTTCAAATGCGGTTTTTGTCCAGTTGATGAAGTGGAAACGGTCTTCGTTACGTCTGTCTTCGATTTCGCGGTTTTTGCGGAAGGCATCAGGATCGTAACCGCCGCATTCAACGGCCAAAGAGTGGTCGACGATGAGCTGGGTTTGCACCACAGGATTCACTTTGGAAGGATCGCCGCCTTTTTCGGCAATCGCATCGCGCAGGCCTGCCAAATCCACCAACGCTGTCTGACCCAGAATATCGTGACACACCACGCGCGCCGGATACCAAGGGAAGTCGATTTCCTGTTTTCCCTCAATCAGCTGGCCCAGCCAGCTTTGCAGCGTAGGCAGGTCGACTTTGTCTGCGCGGTTGACCAAGTTCTCAGCCAAGATACGGCTTGTATAAGGCAGCTTGTCGTAAGAGCCTGGTTTGATGTCTTCACACGCCTGACGCGCGTCATAATATTCCAAATCCGTACCGGGTAAAGCTTTGCGGTAGCGTTGGTTGGCAGTCATGTCGGTTCTCCTAAATCTATTATTTTTTTGGTTTTGGGGTTTCAGACGGCCTGTTGATTCGGACCTTCAGGCCGTCTGAAACCATAAATTCTGTTTTATTGCTTGTTGTCTGAAATCTATTCGCGGTATGAAAAAAAATTGCTGCTCCGCTACCATCATTCCCGTATAGACGGAAATCCAAACTTAAATCTTTCAGCACTCTTTACAGCAGAACATTTCAACTTTTGAATTTCTACCTGTATGGGAATGACGACAGCAGAGCAGCATGTTTTCCAAACGGCCGGCTCTCTCTCTCGCATACTGCACTAGGCCGTCGAAAAACGAAAACATCATTTATTCATTATTTTCAAACGGCATTTCGAGATGGGGCGGGCAGGCGGCCCACCCTGCTGTTACGCGTATTAGCGGTTTTCAATCTCCACGAATGCCAAATCTTCAGGGCCTGTGTAGTTTGCGCTCGGACGGATGATTTTGCCGTCTTTGCGTTGCTCGAGAACGTGTGCGCTCCAACCGGTTGTACGGGAAATTACGAACAGCGGTGTGAACATAGCAGTCGGTACGCCCAATTTTTGGTAGGAAACAGCGGAGAACCAGTCCAGATTCGGGAACATTTTTTTCTCTTCCCACATCACGCTCTCCAAGCGTTCAGCAATGTCAAAGAGGCGCATATCGCCGGTTTCTTTGCTCAAACCGCGTGCCACTTCTTTAATGACAACATTGCGAGGGTCGGAAATGGTGTACACCGGATGACCGAAACCGATCACGATTTCTTTGCGGCCGATACGTTCGCGGATGTCTGCTTCGGCTTCGTCGGCATTGCGGTAGCGTTTTTGAATATCGTAAGCTACTTCGTTCGCGCCGCCGTGTTTCGGGCCTTTCAACGCGCCGATTGCACCGGTAATGCTGGAGTACATATCAGAGCCTGTACCGGCGATCACGCGGGCGGTAAAGGTAGAAGCGTTGAACTCGTGTTCTGCATACAGAATCAGTGAAACGTGCATGGCTTTGATGTGTGATTCGCTTGGGCGTTTGCCGTGCAACAGGTGCAGGAAATGACCGCCGATGGTCTCTTCGTCGCTTTCAACTTCAATGCGTTTGCCGTTGTGTGAATATTGATACCAGTACAGCAGGAGGCTGCCGAGGCTGGCGATCAGTTTGTCGGCGATGTCGCGCGCTTCACTTTCCGGATGGCTTTCACGTTCAGGATGAACGCAGCCCAGCATGGATACGCCGGTACGCATCACATCCATCGGATGGGTATGTGCAGGCAGGCTTTCCAAAACTTTAATCACACGGATAGGCAGGCCGCGCATGGATTTAAGCTTGGTTTTATAAGCGGCCAGCTCGAATTTGTTGGGCAGATGACCGTGAATCAGCAGGTGGGCGACTTCTTCAAACTCGCATTTTTGTGCCAAATCCAAGATGTCGTAACCGCGATAGCTCAAATCGTTGCCGGTACGGCCAACGGTACACAATTCGGTATTACCGGCCGCAACGCCAGAAAGCGCAACGGATTTTTTAGGTTTGAAAGTCGGGGTTTGAGTAGTTTCAGTCATGGTATTTCTCCTTTGTATTTTTGTGGGTTTTATTTTTCAGACGGCCGATGCGGATTTGTTGAAAGGCCGTCTGAAAGCGGTTACTTATTTTTGAAACAATTTATCCAGTTTTTGCTCAAAGGCATGATAGTTCAGATGCTCGTACAGCTCGGCACGGGTTTGCATACTGTCAACCACTGCGGCCTGAGTGCCATCGCGCATAATCGCTTCATAAACATTCAAAGCGGCTTTGCTTGCTGCGCGGAACGATGACAGCGGATACAGCACCAGTGACACGCCGTTTTCAGCCAGCTCGCTTTGGGTATAAAGCGGAGTGGAACCAAACTCGGTAATGTTGGCCAATACAGGTACTTTCACTGCATCTGCAAATTGGTGGTACATTTTCAAATCGGTCATGGCTTCAGGGAAAATCATGTCTGCACCGGCTTCGACACAAGCCTGAGCGCGTTCGATAGCGGCATCCAAACCTTCTACCGCCAGCGCATCGGTTCGCGCCATAATCACAAAGTTCTCATCAACGCGGGCATCTACGGCAGCTTTGATACGGTCAGCCATTTCATTTTTAGAAACAATGGCTTTGTTCGGACGGTGGCCGCAGCGTTTTTGCGCTACCTGATCTTCGATGTGAACCGCTGCAACACCAGCGCGTTCAAAGTTGCGAATGGTACGGGCGATATTGAATGCACCGCCCCAACCCACATCGATGTCCACCAGCAGAGGGGTATCCACGTTATCTGTAATGCGTCGCGCGTCAATCAGCACATCTTCCATTGTGGTGATGCCCAAATCAGGGATACCGCAAGAGCAGGCTGCCACGCCGCCGCCGGACAGGTAAATCGCTTTGAAACCGCTTTGGGTGGCCAATCGTGCAAAATAAGCATTGACGCAACCGACTACGGCAAGAGGGTTTGATTCTTTCACAGCTTGGCGGAAACGTGCTCCGGCAGAGTGTTGACTCATCATATTTCTCCTTTATAGACTTTTTTCATCAGTATTAATCGGACGGCTCGGTTTTTTCACAACTTGAAACGAACCGTTTAAAAAGAAACAATCATTCTAAAAACTGTTTTCAGACGGCCTGTAAAATTTCAATCATCAACCATCTGAAAATTTAAAATCAATAAATACAAATAGTTATCAAAAACAATAAATACAATAAGGCTGAAGCGGAGGTGTACGTTTTTTAATTTTTATTAATCAAAATATGAATTCGATTGGAGATACAGATATTTTAAAACCCGAAGCGTTTGTAGGAATGCGGAAACTGGATTCGGGTTGAGAGCCTTCAGACCGTCGGGACTGCCAATAAGCTGGCGGCGACGGGAGCGGCAGAGATGGGAGAAAATCTATAACAAGAGAGAGTGGTTTGATACAGATTCATGATGATGTTCCTTTGTAGTGCGATGTAGTTTTTATTTATGGAAACAAATTTAAAAAATAAAACCGGTCTTGTCAAACACTTTTTTCAAAAAAATTATAAAAAATTCAGTTATTAATAAACGATTTTTTTGCAACAAATGTAAAAAACGGACAGGCTGTACCACATCAAATCCTTGTGTGGCCTAGCTTCTGTCCGTTTTGTACTTTTGGCTGATAGTCAGAATGATTGTAAACAATCTGCCTAAAAATAATTTATAATTGATTCATTTATAAGGAACTTTTAAATATGCCGTCTGAAAAATTAAAATTTTTGCCTTTAAATTTTCAGACGGCCTTTGCATGATGACTACTCTGCACTAAATGCCGTCTGAAAAGTCTGCTTGCCAATGGTAATGTCGGCAGTGTAATCATGGCGGCCTTCGACGCAAAACGGCAAGCGGATTTGCGCAGCCTGCCAACTTTGCGACGATTGTTGCGTCAGGTTGTAGCGGTTGAAGCCCATGTCCATGTTTTTCATACTGAAACTGATACTGACCGCGCCCGTATTCTTCGGCACATTCTCCACCACAATATCAAACGGATCGTGTGTATTGATGGAGGTCGCACGCACTTTTGAACCGTCAGGCAGGACGCAGCCTTGTGTCAGACTACATTCGACTACATTCGCTTTTGACTGTTGCCGCTGCCACCAATCCAAAAGCAGCAGTTTGGCCGCCGCAAACACAATCAGTAAAACAGCGGCAATCAGTAGTTTTTGATTTTTACTCATTTCAGACGGCCTCAATGTCATTATCGGTCAAAACGGCGTGCGCACCCATGCTCTGCCATTGTTCGCGATAAATGGAAACCATACTTTCCGGAGCTGCCGTAATCAACGGTATAGCCACGCCTTGCGCCAAAATATCGACAACTTGCTTGGCTGCCGCTTCATTCGCCACTTTCCACACGACAGCATCCGCATTTTGCACCTGCTGCCATTGTTCGGCATTTTCAATGATTGGCCACACGCTGGATGCTTCTATCGGCCTGCCTTGTTGCCAATCGGCAAATTCCAACAATACGGCAGAGGCGGTTTGATGTTGAGCCGATAGATATGGCACAACATGATATTCGCCCATGCTGTTTTGACCGCTCAAACCGCTTTCCAGACGGCCTTGAAGCTGGCGAGGGATAGATAGGGAACGTAATAATGCACTATTGGCAGGCAACATCGGCGCAACGGTAAAATCCCCTGCCTTTTGCCATGCCCATTTCTGCCCTTCCCTCGATTGGATTTCGCCTGTCCATTGGTCGGCTTCTACCCATAAAAAATGCAGGCGTACATGTGCGTGTTCGTAGGAATGGACTTTGGTCAGCCACGGCGTAGCGGCGAGGATACGGATGCCGAGTTCTTCTTCAAACTCGCGTTGCAAGGCTTGAAAATCGCTTTCGCCGGCTTCCACCTTGCCGCCGGCAAATTCCCAATAACCGGCATACGGTTTGCCTTCTGGGCGGGAACTGAGCAGGTAGCAGCCGTTTTTGTCGAGCAAAATTCCGGCAACCACTTGCACCAATGGACGTGTGTCTTCAGTCATCATGGGATTATTCTTATATGCGGCAGGCGGCGACACCTGCCAATTTATACGTACAAAAACGATGTCGGGCCTATACGCCCGACCTTCAACAAATATCTAATCCTTCAGGCCGTCTGAAAAGGATGCTCTATTTCAGAATACTTAAATCCGGCCTTATTTTTCCGCAATGACAAAAGCCATAACGGTATCCTCTTCATCGCTCATACTGAGATGACAGCCGCGGATGCCCTGCTCTTCCAGCCATTTGCTCAAAGCCGGTGCAAAAAACAATTCAGGTTTGCCCAATGCGTCATGTCCGACACCGATATTGCGGAAGGACACCACGCCGCGTATGCCCGTCCCGACGGCTTTGGCAAAAGCCTCCTTGGCGGCAAAGCGTTTGGCAAGATAGTTGACCGGTTTACCTGCCTGCGGAAACTCCAACAGCTCTTCCGGGCTGAGAATGCGTTGCGCAAATGCCAGTCCGAATTTTTTGTTCAAACGGATAATGCGTTTGAGGGAAACAATGTCTGTACCGATTCCGTAAATCATGGGTCTGCTCCTTGTTTAAATAGTCAGGCCGTCTGAAAGTGTGAATACAGGCCAAAGCAAACCGCTTTAGCCTGTATGGCTGATGCCGTTAAGGCAGCATTCTGGCTCTGAACATGACTTCCTTCATTTGGCGGACCGCTTCAGGCAAGCCGAGGAAGAGTGCTTGGGAAATCAGCGAATGGCCGATGTTCAGCTCGCGGATGGCGAGAATTTGGGCAATCGGCGTTACGTTGTGAATGGTCAGGCCGTGTCCAGCGTTGACGATCAAGCCCAAATCGCTGGCGTAATGCGCACCGTTTTGAATGCGCTCGAATTGTTTCATCTGCTCGGCGTGGCCGTGTGCATCGGCATACGCACCGGTATGCAACTCGATAACGGGCGCGCCGACATCATAAGCGGCTTGGATTTGCGCGTTATCGGCATCGATAAACAAGGACACGCGGATGCCTGCGTCGGTCAAGATTTTGGTGAACTCGGCCACTTTATCCTGTTGCGCCAATACGTCCAAACCGCCTTCGGTGGTTACTTCTTGACGTTTTTCAGGCACGAGGCACACATCTTCCGGCATGACGTTAAGCGCGTTTTCCAGCATTTCTTCCGTCAGCGCCATTTCCAAATTCAGGCGCGTGCGGATGGCGTTTTTAACAGCGAACACGTCCGCATCTTTAATATGGCGGCGGTCTTCACGCAAGTGCATGGTAATCAAATCTGCGCCGTGGGTTTCCGCAATCAGCGCCGCTTCGACAGGGCTGGGATAAATCGTACCGCGCGCATTGCGGACGGTGGCAATATGGTCGATGTTTACGCCTAACAACATAATAATGTCCTTTCATTAAAGTTTCAGACGGCCTGAGCCTGCTCATATCACAGGCCGTCTGAAAAAAATTCAACTGCCCAAGCCAAACTGCTGCAACTGCTGCAAAACCTGCCGAGACTTGATGCCCTCGGGCAGAAGGTTGTCAATCAAAAGCCGCGTCACTTTCAAAGCCTGCCCCAGACTTTCCTGATGAACGAAACTGCCTTCCCTCAAATCAATTAACGTCGCGCCCAATACGGCAACGCCCTTATTGAGCGCATGGAAACGGTCGGCCTCGGCCAGGGGAACCACAGCCTCTTCCGGTGTGAGCCAATAAGTTTCTTCACCGTTGATTTCATTTCCGTTGCCGTCATGGAACAAATCGGGGGCAAAGCCCAAGCGTGTCAGCAGCGACCATTCAAAACGGCGCAAAGTGGCAATATGGTTGGCCTCGCAACAGATGGTTTTCATGGTCTTTGCCAAAACATCATAAAGCTCGGGCAACGGGTCTTCGCGGACGGTCAATTTCAGCATCAACTCGTTCACATACAATCCACTGAACAAAGCCCTGCCCTGCGGCTGCGGCCAACCGCCTATCCATTCGGCGCGATGCAGGGTCTTCAACTCTTGCGAACCATACCAAGACGCGCTCACCGGCACAAACGGCACCAACACGCCGCGCAATTCGCTCTGCCGTTTGCGCGCACTTCTGGCCAACAAAGCCACCCGCCCATAACGGCGGCTGAAAGCTTCCACCCACAAGCTGCTCTCGCGCCACGGGGCGGAGGCAAGCAGAAAGATAGGTTCGTGGTTGATGCGGTTTGGTTGCGCCATAAGGGTTTGGAAAGATAAAGATTGTGTCGATTATAACGGAAAATCGATGCAAAAAGGCCGTCTAAAAGTCCGCCTTCTATAAAGGCCGTCTAAAAACCTTTATAATCCGTTTTGAATGAACAACCGACTTTCCTGTGTTTATGCCGAAATTCCCTTTTAAATCTGCCCTTTCCCTGCTCTCCGCAGCCCTATTATCCGCCTGTTCGCTGGTGAAATATCAGCCTGTTGCCAGTATTGATACGGTCGACCTGCAACGCGGCTACCGCTTTGAAACCAGCCGGCTTCAGCACAACGATGAAGACGATACGCTTATTGTGTTGATGTTCTCCGGCGGTGGTACGCGCGCGGCGGCCTTGGGTTATGGCGTGTTGGAGCAGCTTCATAAGCAGCAGATTACTATCGGAGGCAAAAAACAGTCTTTGATGTCGAATGTCGATGTAGTGGTCGGCGTATCCGGCGGCTCGGTTTTGGCAGCTTATTTTGCACTCAAGGGCGAAGAAACCATTCCCTTGTTTTATAAACGTTTCCTACACCAAAACTTCCAACGCCAAGTCGTCAAACAAGCGTTTTCCATGTCCAACCTGCCCCGACTGGCCTCGCCTGAATACGGACGCGGCGATCTGTTGCAGGAGCAGTTTGAAAACTACCTTTTCGGCAAAACCACTTTCCGCGATTTGGAAAAAAATGCCAAGGGCCCGTTTGCCATCATTTCCGCCACCGATATGGGCATAGGCGAGCGTTTCAATTTCACGCAGGAATATTTCGACCCGATGTGTATCGACTTGGGCGACTTGCGACTTGCCCGCGCCGTCGCCGCATCCAGTTCCGTCCCCATGGTCTTTGCACCGATCACCCTAAACAACAACGGCGGACGCTGCAACTACACGCCGCCGATCAAAATCGAAGATGCAGACGACAGCGAAACAGGCAGACAACAAAGCCGCACCATAAAAGAATTTTACGAGCGCTTCCAAAAATACGCAGACGGGAAAAACCGACCCTACATCCACCTGATAGACGGCAGCCTGACCGACAATCTGGGTATGCGTAGCCTTTTGGATATGACGGAAATGTACCCGGAAAAAATCCTGACAAACAAAATCCTGCAAAACAACATCCGCCATATCGTCGTCATCAACGTCAATGCGCAAAACCAAGTCAGCAGCAATTTGGACAAAACTGCGGCCGTTCCCGGTTTCCGCGACGTCGTCTCCTCCATCGTCAATATCCCCATTGACCAAAACTCGCAAGAATCCCTGCGCCGTTTCCGTGCCTTCGTCGATCAGTGGAATAAAGACAAACAAACCGACGGCATCAGCTTCTCCTTCGTCAGCCTCAACCTCAAAGACCTCCCTCCTTCCGAGTTGAGGGAAAAAGTATTGAACATTCCGACCAGTTTTTATCTGCCACCAGAAGATGTGGACAACCTGCGCACCGCCGCGGCCGAACTGATGAAGCAGTCGCTGGACTATCGCAACCTGCTGGCAGAATTTGCGGCACACCCCAATCCAGACACCATCTTCGCAGCCCCGCCTCTGGATGAACAAGAGTTCAAGCCATTGAACGAAAAGAAAAAGCAGTAACAAACTGTTCCATAAAGTATTGCTCTGTTAAAATAGACAAATAGATTTCAACCCCTTCAGACGGCCTCAGAGATAAAGGCCGTCTGAAAAAATATCAAAAACAGAATACAACCATGACCGAAAAAACCACGCCTATCGTTACCGATATTGACCGCCCTATTCTCGTTCCGCCCGGCGGCCATAAAAAAGTCCTGCTGCATTCCTGCTGCGCCCCATGTTCCGGCGAAGTGATGGAAGCCATGCTTGCCAGCGGCATCGAATACACCATTTATTTTTACAACCCCAATATCCATCCACACAAAGAATATATGTTGCGCAAAGAAGAAAATATGCGCTTTGCGGACAAATTTGGCATCCCTTTTGTCGATAAAGACGATGACTACGAAAACGACCGTAAAGAATGGTTCGCCAAAGCCAAAGGCATGGAATTCGAACCCGAACGCGGTATCCGCTGCACCATGTGTTTCGACATGCGTTTTGAAAAAGCGGCGCAATACGCCCATGAAAACGGCTTTCATGTCTTCACCAGCTCACTGGGCATTTCACGCTGGAAAGACATGAAACAAATTAACGGCTGCGGCCATCGCGCTGCCGAGCCGTACGATGACTTGGTTTATTGGGATTTCAACTGGCGCAAAGGCGGCGGCAGCGCACGCATGATTGAAATCAGCAAGCGCGAGCATTTCTACCAACAAGAATATTGCGGTTGCGCCTACTCCCTGCGTGACTCCAATGCCCACCGCAAATCGCAAGGCCGCATCCCCATCAAGCTGGGCGTGTTGTATTACGGTGATGAATCCACCCAATACGAGCCTCAAGCCGAAAACAAAATCATTGTTGAGAAATAAATATCAAAGGCCGTCTGAAACATTCAGACGGCCTTTGTTTAAATCAGACGATTAACGGCGGCGGAATTTGCCGTGATCAAAATCATCAAATGCCTGATAAGCAGCTTGGCATTGAATTTTTTGCTCGGCATAAGACAAACCGCGGAACGCTTTTGCCGCTTTACGGTTTTCCCTCAACTCGGCCTTATTGCCTTTGTAGCGATACCAAGCGGCACGGCGCTCAAGGTATCTCTTACAAGCAGGATGCAATTTGTTTTTCTTTGCCTGCTGGTGTTTGCTCACATGATGGCCATGCGGTTTGGCCGCAACTTCGGCAGAATAAGTACCCAAGCTCAATACGGCAACCGCCGTCAGTGCGGAACCTAAATTTTTCAACATTAACATGATTCGCCTCCTAAATAGTTTTTCCATTATATGTTTCGCCAGGGCACCGGCAAAACGCCCATTTTTTACATGACAAAAATGTGGTTAATTACTACATCATACTACTTGCTTTGCAAAATTTAACACTCCTTCCATTTAGACGAAACCTGAATATAAATTTCTTTATTTCATAAGCCTCTAGCCAATGTCTGGCAAAATGTGATGCAAACGCAAAATAATGCCAAATCGCCACAAAGCCACATAAAATCTAGTTTAAGCCTCCCATCCCCTAATCCACACCCCGAAAAAAGCGCATTGTCAAGTCTAGTTAAACAAAGAAAAATACATTATATTGTGCCGTTCAAAGCAATCACATACCGTATCTTGTGTTTTTTAATGGGAAGACTGAACAATGAATGCAGCAACGAATATTAAAGTAACCAAACGCGACGGACGCTTGGAAGATATCAATTTAGACAAAATCCACCGTGTTGTTACTTGGGCGGCGGAAGGCTTACAAAACGTCTCCGTATCGCAAGTCGAGCTCAAATCACATATTCAGTTTTACAACGGTATCCGTACCGACGACATCCATGAAACCATCATCAAGGCCGCGGCCGACCTGATCTCACAAGATACGCCTGATTATCAATATCTGGCCGCCCGCCTCGCCATTTTCCATCTGCGTAAAATCGCTTATGGCGAATTCGAACCGCCCCACCTCTACGATCACGTTAAAAAACTGACCGAAGCAGGTAAATACGACCGCCACATCATCGCAGATTACAGCCGCGAAGAATTCGACGAGCTGAATGCCTATATCGACCACAGCCGCGATATGACCTTCTCTTATGCAGCCGTAAAACAGCTGGAAGGCAAATATCTGGTTCAAAACCGCGTTACCCGCCAAATTTATGAAACGCCGCAGTTCTTATATATTTTGGTCGCCATGTGTCTCTTCAGCAAATATCCGAAAGAGACCCGTTTGGATTACGTCAAACGCTTTTACGATGCCGTTTCCACATTCAAAGTATCGCTGCCTACACCTATCATGAGCGGCGTGCGTACGCCTACCCGTCAATTCTCAAGCTGCGTGTTGATTGAATGCGACGACAGCCTTGACTCCATCAACGCCACCACCAGCGCGATTGTGAAATACGTTTCCCAACGAGCAGGCATCGGCATCAACGCCGGCCGTATCCGTGGCTTGGGTAGTGAAATCCGTGGCGGCGAAGCACAACACACCGGTTGTATCCCATTCTTCAAAATGTTCCAAGCGGCGGTTAAATCCTGCTCGCAAGGCGGCGTACGCGGTGGCGCGGCAACCTTGTTCTACCCATTGTGGCACATCGAAGCCGAAAGCCTGTTGGTATTGAAAAACAACCGCGGCGTAGAAGACAACCGTATCCGCCAACTGGACTACGGCGTGCAAATCAACCGTCTGCTGTACACCCGCTTGATCAAAGGCGGCAATATTACCCTGTTCTCGCCGAATGAAGTTCCGGGTTTGTATGATGCCTTCTTCGCCGATCAAGACGAATTCGAGCGCCTCTACACTCAATACGAGCAAGATCCAAACATCCGCAAACGTACTTTGCCGGCAACAGAATTGTTCTCTACCCTGATGCAGGAGCGCGCCGGTACCGGTCGAATCTACATCCAAAACGTTGACCACTGCAACACGCACAGCCCGTTTGATCCACACGTTGCGCCTGTTCATCAGTCCAACTTGTGTATGGAAATCGCCCTGCCGACCAAGCCTTTGGATAACATCAACGATCCGAACGGCGAAATTGCCTTGTGTACCTTGTCTGCCTTCAACTTGGGCGCATTGAACAACTTGGACGAACTGGAAGAGCTTGCCGATTTGACCGTACGCGCACTTGATGCCCTGTTGGATTATCAAGACTATCCGGTTGCAGCAGCACGCACCGCAACCATGAACCGCCGCACGCTTGGTATCGGCGTCATCAACTACGCCTACTATCTGGCGAAAAACGGCGTACGTTACAGCGACGATTCCGCGCTCGGCCTGACCCACCGTACCTTTGAAGCCATGCAGTATTACCTGCTCAAAGCATCGGTAAACCTTGCCAAAGAATACGGCGCATGCCCGCTCTTCAACCAAACCGTTTATTCGCAAGGCAAACTGCCTATCGACACCTACAAAAAAGACTTGGACGCCGTGTGCAGCGAGCCTTTGCATTACGACTGGGAAAGCCTGCGCGCTGGCATCGTCAAATACGGCCTGCGCAACTCTACCCTGACCGCACTCATGCCGTCTGAAACCAGCTCGCAAATTGCCAACGCCACCAACGGCATCGAGCCTCCACGTGGCCTGGTCAGCGTTAAAGCATCAAAAGACGGTATTTTGAAACAAGTCGTACCGGAATTTGAAACCCTGAAAGATGCCTACGAAACCCTGTGGCAGCTTCCGGGTAACGAAGGCTACCTGAAACTCGTCGGTGTAATGCAAAAATTTGTCGATCAATCGATTTCCGCCAATACCGCCTACGACCCGAACAAATTTGAAGGCAGCAAAGTTTCCATGAAACAAATGCTCAAAGACCTGCTGACCGCCTATAAATACGGCGTCAAAACCCTGTACTACCACAACACCCGTGATGGCGCAGACGATACGCAGACCGATATTCAAGATGACGGCTGTTCGGGCGGGGCTTGTAAGATTTAAAATAGGCTGATTTTTGAAATATATCCAAGGCTTCTAGATAGTAGAAGGCTTTAAGGATTTTCTTAAATTAAAACCTACTACTATATGAAGCTAAGTTGTTATTTTCCAGAAAAGGAAAAATATGGATGCCATTTGGTCATTCTTAGCTGAATATAAATTTTATGTATTTATTAGTGTTCTTTTAGTCTTCGCTATTTTAGGATGGCACTTTATTGATAAAATTCAACATGTTTCATATGGTGAATTAACAATTAATAGAAAAGTCGACTAATTTTTAAAAAGAGAGACATTATGTCCTGCGAACACCTAACCATGTCATACAGCACCTTTTCCAAAACCAAAAACGACGCGCTGAAAGAGCCGATGTTTTTTGGTCAACCGGTAAATGTCGCCCGTTATGACCAGCAGAAATACGAAGTATTTGAAAAACTGATCGAAAAACAATTGTCTTTCTTCTGGCGTCCGGAAGAAATCGACGTGTCGCGCGACCGTATTGACTACGCCAATCTGCCCGAACATGAAAAACATATTTTCATCAGCAATCTGAAATACCAAACCCTGCTCGATTCGATCCAAGGCCGCAGCCCGAATGTCGCGTTCTTGCCTTTGGTGTCTATTCCCGAGCTGGAAACTTGGATTGAAACGTGGAGCTTCAGCGAAACCATCCACTCGCGCAGCTACACTCATATCATCCGCAATATCGTAAATGATCCGTCAGTCGTGTTCGATGATATTGTGCAAAACAAATACATCATCGCCCGTGCTGAAGACATTGCCTGCTATTACGATGATTTGATTGAATACACCCAATATTACAATCTGTTGGGCGAAGGTTCACACAATGTCGGCGGCAAGCTTGTTACCGTGTCTTTACGTGAGCTGAAGAAAAAACTCTATCTCTGCCTGATGTGCGTTAATGTATTGGAAGCCATCCGCTTCTACGTTTCATTTGCCTGCTCGTTCGCCTTTGCCGAGCGCGAATTGATGGAAGGCAACGCCAAAATCATCAAGCTGATTGCCCGCGATGAAGCACTGCATTTAACCAGCACCCAGCATATGCTGAACCTGATGCGTGCCGGTGCCGATGATCCTGAAATGGCTGAAATTGCAAATGAATTACAGGACGAGTGTTTCAATCTCTTCAAAAAAGCAGCCGAGCAGGAAAAAGAATGGGCGGCATATCTGTTTAAAGACGGTTCCATGATTGGCCTGAATAAAGAAATTTTGGCTCAATACGTTGAATATATTACCAATCTGCGCATGCAGGCGGTTGGCCTTCCTGCTGGATTTGAAGGTGCGACTCAAAATCCGATTCCTTGGATTAACGCATGGCTGTCTTCTGACAATGTACAGGTTGCGCCGCAGGAAGTAGAAATTTCCTCTTACCTGATTGGTCAGATTGATTCGGAAGTCAATGCCGACGATTTGGGCGATTTCGAGCTGTAATCGAACATTCGGTTTTATGATCAAGGCCGTCTGAACGGTGTGGCAGAAATCTTTGATTTCGTCTTTACACCGTTTCAGACGGCCTTTCCAATCCAAACAAATCATATGGCACTCATCAGCACACACGACAAAACCTTCCAACTCCAACAAGGCGAAACCTTATTGGAGGGCTTGGAGCGCACCGGTCACGAGGTTGAATACCAATGTCGCAGCGGTTATTGCGGTTCATGCCGGGTCAAAATCTTGGATGGAAAAGTCTCTTATGATAATTTTCCGCTCGCTTTTGTCGCGCCCGGAGAAATTTTGCCGTGTTGCTGTCGGGTTACTGAAGACATCAAGCTCGATTGTCGGGAGCGCATCAAAGAGCCGGACTTATTTGATGTCGATTTATTTGAAGATAAATAAAAAATGCCGTCTGAACATTGTGGCCGAAATCTTTGATTTCATTTCCACCGTTCAGACGGCATTTTGTATGGTCAAGCTTACTTACGTTCGCCAACCGGCAAAACCGTCTTGCCGAAAGATTCGTTGATGACTTCTGCCGCTGCCAAGTAGAACGCACCAAGTGCAGTTACCAAGCCTAAGCAACCGCCGATATGGACGATGCTATGATTTTCCATGCCATCGCCAATACCCAATGCAAAGAAAGTCAGTGTCAAGCAAAAGAAAATACCGCTCAATACTTTAGGCTTGGTCAAGGTGGCCACAAACATCATTAGCGAAAACATACCCCATGCGCAGAGATACCAACCGATAAATGCCGGGGCTGTTTCACCTTTAAAAAAGATGGTAAACAAAGCCCATGTCCACCAGAAGGCGCCATAGCTGATAAAAGCGGTAAAGCCAAACGTATTACCTTTCTTGAACTCAAACATGCCGGCAATAACTTGGGCGATACCACCAAAGGCGAGAGCCATGCCCAAAACTAAGCCGACACCCTCTTGAGCAGTAAAAAAGCCGCCGTTAATCAGGCTGAGCAACCAAGTTGTCAATGCAAAGCCACACAGGCCTACTGGACCTGGATTCGCCAGGTTTTCTTTAGTAGTAGTCATTTTATTTCTCCTCTGGTTATTAAAATAGGAAACCCATTGTTACCTATTTTATTTAAAATTAAAAGAAATAAATTTAAAAAAATCAGGCCATCTGAAAAATATTTTTCAGACGGCCTTGAATATTAATAATTAAACTATCCCAAAATTGCCAAGATTTTCCTTAATTCGTTGGCATCAATTTGGCCGGGGGCCGACGTTTTTTGTGCCGCACCAAAGGTAACGGCCGAGCCGAAAGTCGAGCCGGCCAAGCGACTGACAGCTCCGATTTTACCCATAGACATAGTAATAATCGGGCGGTCGATAATTTGTGAAACATCATATGTTGCCTGTAATAAGGTCAATACATCTTGCGACGATTGCGGCATCACGGCAATTTTGCAGATATTCGCGCCCCACTCGGCCATTGTTTTCAGACGGCCTGTAATATCTACCAAAGACGGCGTGGCTTGAAAATCGTGATTGCAAAGCAAGGCGGCAGTTTGATGTTCATGTGCCAAAGCTATGGTTTGTTTTACGCCATTTTCCTCGGCAAAAAGCTCAATGTCGATCATATCAGCTTGTTTGGAACGGATGATTTTTTCCAATAATTCAAAATAATAGTCATCCGAACAAGGTGTATTGCCGCCCTCTTGCGCCCTTCTAAACGTAAACAGTAAAGGCTTGTCAGGAAAAGCCTGTCGGACAATGCCTAATTGTTCGGTAATAAAATCGGCATCAAGCGCTTCTTGAAAAAAATCTGCACGAAATTCAATAATGTCAAAAGCCGTCTCTTTCAATACGCGCAAAGCCTGCTCCAATTCCTGCGTATTGGCGGCCACCAGCGGCACGGCAATTTTAGGCAGGCCTTTGCCGATCTCGATATTTTTGATGATGACAGGTTTCATATTGTTCCTTTTTGCTGTTCAAGCCAATCAGTGCAGATGCTCGTAAATGGTTTCCGCCAAGGCTTTGCTGATGCCTTCCACTTTTTCCAAGTCCTCGCGGCTGGCTGCAATCACACCGCGCAGACCGCCGAATCGGGTAAGCAATGCTTGGCGGCGTTTGCTGCCGATACCGGGGATTTCGCTGAGTGATGAAGTAACGCGTGCTTTGTCGCGTTTTTTTCGGTGGCCTGTAATTGCAAAGCGGTGCGATTCATCGCGTACGGTTTGCAATAAATGCAAGGCCGGGCTGTTGGGTGGCAGGCGGAAGACTTCGCCGGTAAAAGGCAGTATGAGTTCTTCCATACCGGCTTTGCGCTCAGGGCCTTTGGCGATACCGACCAAAGGAATGTGCAACCCAAGTTCTTCCCATACTGATACGGCTACGCCGATTTGCCCTTTGCCGCCGTCAATCAACACGACATCTGGCCATTTGGCGCTTTCGCCGTTGGCTTCGGCCTCCTGCATTTTGCCGTAACGGCGCGTCAACACTTCGCGCATGGCGGCGTAGTCATCGCCAGGCTTGGCGGTCGTGATATTATAGCGGCGGTATTGTGAAGGCTGGATGTTTTGCTCATCGTACACAACGCAGGACGCAATAGTGGCCTCGCCTTGCGTGTGGCTGATATCGAAACATTCAAGGCGGTTGAGGCCGTCTGAATCCATGCCGAGGATTTTGGCCAGTTCATCAATACGGTGTTGCTGACTGCTTTGTTGCAGGCGGCGTTGTGCAATCGCCATTTGTGCGTTTTGTTCCGCCATTTTCAACCAGACTTTTCGTTCGCCTATGGTTTTGGTGACAAATTGCATCTGCTTGCCGTGTTCGCCTTCCAAAGCCTCTTTCAGCACATCGGGAACGGGAAAGTTGCTGATGATGATGTCGGGTTTGCTTTTGCCCAGATAGTGTTGAGCGACGAAGGCTTCGGCGTAATCTTGCCCGTTTGGCTCGGGATCGTTTTTGGTGTCAGGGAAAAAGCTTTTATCGCCGACATGCCGTCCGCCGCGTATGCTGACCCAGTGTACGCAAACCAGGCCGTCTGAAACCGCCAGCGCGAGCAAATCAATATCGTTGGGATTGTTCGGATTTTTGCTGTCGATAAACTGATTACTCTGCATGATGCCGAGTGCTTGGATTTGATCGCGGTAACGGGCAGCTTCTTCAAATTGCAGATTCGCGGCGGCAGTTTGCATCTTGTGTTGCAAGGTGCGCGTCAATTCGTCGGTTTTGCCATTGAGGAAAGTTGCGGCCTCGCGCACGCTGTCGCGGTAATCTTCTTCGCTGATGTGGCCGACACAAGGCGCGGTGCAGCGTTTGATTTGGTACAGCAGACAAGGACGGTCGCGATGCTCGAATACGCTGTCTTCGCAGGTACGCAGCATAAAGACTTTTTGCAACACTTGAATGCTGTCGCGCACGGCGTTGCTGTTAGGATATGGGCCGAAATATTGATTTGGTTTCTTCAGCGTGCCGCGGTAATACGCCATTTGCGGATATTGATGGCCGCTGAGCATCAAATAAGGATAGCTTTTGTCATCGCGGAAAAGAATATTGTATTTCGGCGACAAGGCTTTGATGAAGTTGTTTTCGAGAATCAGCGCTTCGGCTTCAGAACGCGTGATGGTGGTTTCGATATGGTGAACCTGTTTTACCATCAATGCGATGCGCGGCGAATGGTCGTTTTTTTGGAAATAGCTGGAAACGCGCCGCTTGAGATTGACCGCTTTGCCGACATACAAAACATTGTTGTCTTCGTCAAAAAAACGGTACACGCCCGGTAGATTGGGCAGATTTTTCAGAAAAAGAGGTAAATCGAACGGTTCGGTTGCGCTCACGGGATTTTCTTTTGGAATAAGCAGGCCGTCTGAAAACTTTTCAGACGGCCTTTTTCATTGACGTTTAAGATTCTTGAGACGGAGTATCTTCAGCTTCTACCACTTGGTTTTCAGCTGCATCGCTTTCCAAAGCGGCTTCATCTTCAGCCTCTTCGGCCACGCGCTCCAAGCTGACCAAGGTTTCGCCTTCATCCAAATTAATCAGACGCACGCCTGCGGCAGCGCGGCCGGTCTCGCGGATTTGCTCAACTTTGGTACGAATCAGGACACCGCCGCTGGTAATCAGCATCAGGTCGTCGATTTCACTGACCAAAGTTGCGGCAACCAAATCGCCGTTGCGCTCGCCGGTATTGATAGCGATATTGCCTTGGCCGCCTTTGTTTTTACGGCTGTAATCGGCAATCGGGGTACGTTTGCCATAGCCGTTGGCGGTAGCGGTCAATACTTGCAAATCGCTTTGTTCGGCTTCAGGGGCAAAGGTAATCAGGCTGACAATCTTGCCATCGGCCGGCAGGCGCATACCGCGCAAACCGCCACTGCCGCGACCGGACGGACGGACACCGTGTTTGCCGCTTGGCAATGCGTTTTCGGCATTTTCATCATCCAGGCCGTCTGAATCTTCGTTTTCGGTTTCGATATCGGCATCTTCTGCTTCATCGTTACCGGATTTTTCCCAATATTCGTTAAAGCGGATGGCTTTGCCCAAGTTGGAGAACAACATAATGTCATCCGCACCGCCGGTTTGCGCTGCGCCGACCAAGTAATCGCCTTCTTTAAGCGCGATGGCTTTAATGCCTTGGCTGCGGACGTTTTTAAACGCAGACAACTGGACTTTTTTCACCATGCCTTGTGCAGTGGCGAAGAAAACGTATTGGTCTTCCGGGAACTCGCGGACGGCCAAAATCGCGCTGACTTTTTCGCCCTCTTCCAATTGGATAACGTTGTTAATCGGACGACCACGGCTGTTGCGGCCGCCTTCCGGCAGTTTGTACACTTTAATCCAATGGCACTTGCCCAAATTGGTAAAGCACATCAAATAATCATGCGTATTGGCAACAAACAGGGTTTCGATAAAGTCTTCGTCTTTGGTTGCCGCTGCCTGTTTGCCGCGGCCGCCGCGACGCTGCGCCTGATAATCGGTAGTCGGCTGGGTTTTGATGTAGCCGCCATGAGTCAGGGTAACGACCATTTCACGTTGCGGAATCAGGTCTTCATCGGCGATATCGCCGCCAAACGGATTGATTTCGCTGCGACGCTCATCGCCAAAGTTGGCTTTGATGTCTGCCAATTCTTCGCGGATGATTTGGGTAACGCGCTCAGGTTTGGAAAGAATATCCACGAAATCAATGATTTTGCTCATCAGGTTTTTATATTCGCCGACAATTTCTTCCTGATCGAGACCGGTCAGGTTACGCAAGCTCATGCGCAAAATGGCATCGGCTTGCAATTCGCTCAGGTAATAGCCTTGGCTATGCAGGCCCAAATTCTCTGGCAAGCCTTCAGGGCGCATCATGTGCAGGTCTAAATCCGTACGGCTGAGCATGTCTTCAACCAAGCTGCTGCGCCATGGGCGGGACAGCAGTTTTTCTTTGGCTTCCGGCGCATTGGCAGATTCCTTAATCAGGCGGATAATTTCGTCGATATTAGACAAGGCAACTGCTTTACCTTCGGCAATATGGCCTTCATGACGCGCTTTTTTCAGGCGGAATAAAGTACGACGGGTAACGACTTCGCGACGGTGGCGCAGGAATTCGGACAGGATTTGTTTCAGGTTCAGCAAGCGCGGCTGGCCGTCAACCAAGGCCACCATGTTGATACCGAAGCTGTCTTGCAGCTGGGTCAGTTTGTAGAGTTGGTTCAAAACGACTTCGGCATTTTCATTGCGTTTCAATTCGATCACGACACGCATACCGGATTTATCGGACTCGTCGCGCAGGTCGGATACGCCTTCCAACGTTTTTTCGCGTACCAACTCGCCGATTTTCTCAACCAGCTTGGCTTTGTTTACTTGATATGGGATTTCATCGATAACGATGGCTTCGCGCTCGCCGTTTTTACCGATAGGCTCAATATGGGTTTTACCGCGCATCACTACACGGCCGCGGCCGGTTTTATAGCCTTCGCGCACGCCGCTCAAGCCATAAATAGTTGCGCCGGTTGGGAAATCGGGTGCTTGGATAATGTTGATCAGCTCGTCGATTTCAGTTTCAGGCTCATCCAACAAACGCAGGCAAGCATTGATGGTATCGCCCAAATTGTGCGGCGGGATATTGGTTGCCATACCGACGGCAATACCGGACGAACCATTGACTAACAACGCCGGGAAACGGGTCGGCAATACCAGCGGCTCATGTTCGCTGCCGTCATAGTTGGGACCGAAATTGACGGTTTCTTCTTCGATATCCGCCAGCATTTCATGGGAAATTTTTTCCATGCGGATTTCGGTATAACGCATGGCTGCTGCGGCCAATCCGTCGACAGAACCGAAGTTGCCCTGACCGTCAATCAGTACATAACGCATGGAGAAGTCTTGCGCCATGCGGACGATGGTGTCGTAAACGGCTGTATCACCGTGGGGGTGATATTTACCGATAACGTCGCCGACGATACGCGCCGATTTTTTATAGGCGGAATTCCAGTTGTTTTTCAACTCGTGCATCGCGTACAACACGCGGCGGTGTACCGGCTTGAGACCGTCGCGGACATCCGGCAGGGCTCGTCCCACAATCACGCTCATGGCGTAATCGAGGTAGCTCTTGCGCATTTCGTCTTCAAGGCTGACAGGCAGGGTTTCGAGTGCAAATTTATGGTCGTTGCGGATGGTTGCGTCGGTCATGATTATCTGTAATTTCGTATGGCAAAAATCTTGTTGATTCTACCACAAAACAAGCGGTTTATGGCTTTTGCGTGAAGGCCGTCTGAAACAGGATTTCAGACGGCCTTCGTTATTTAATAAATTTAATTTAGTTGCAGCCAGAATCTTCGTTCGCAGCCTGCAAACTCAACTCTTTACGCTTTTTAGCCCTTTCATAACGGCAGCGTTGGCGCTGTGTATTGATTTCCAAAGGTGGTACAGGAACCGGCTTACCGTCTTCAACGGCAACCATGGTGAAGTAGCAGCTGTTGGTATGACGCACTTCGCCTGTGTGGATGTTTTGCGCCTCCACACGGATACCGACTTCCATAGAAGTACGGCCGGTATAGTTGATACTGGCGTAAAAGGTTACCAACTCACCGACATGAATAGGCTCTTTAAACAATACTTTATCAACAGACAGAGTAACGCAATAGGTACCGCTGTAACGGCAGGCGCAGGAATATGCTACTTGGTCGAGCAGGCGCAGAAGATCGCCGCCGTGAACATTTCCGCTGAAGTTTGCCGTATAAGGCATCATCAGTTCGGACATAATCAGTTCATGGGAAGGTAGTTGGCGTTCCGGTTTCATCGTTTATTCTCCTTTTGATATTTATTTTAAAATTGTCTGAAAACTTCAGACTGCACGTGTGCAAAATCATTCTACCGTTTTTAATCGTTGAATTTCAACCCATTGCCTTCCTGTTTACAGCCATTTTCTACGTGAGAAGAAAATCAGCAGTCCGATAATAATGCACAGCATCATACCCAAAACCATGAAGTAGCCGTAATGCCAATGCAGCTCGGGCATATTGTCGAAGTTCATGCCGTAGATGCCGGTGATGACGGTCAGCGGCATAAAGATGATGGTGATAACCGTCAACACGCGCATTTGCTGGTTCATGCGGTTGGATTGGAAGGAAAGGTAAATGTCCATCATGCTCAACACCATATCACGCGAGGCATCAAGCGATTCGATAAGTTGCATATTGTGGTCGTACACGTCGCGCAGATAGACGGTCGACTCGCCTTTGAAAATGGCAAAATCGCCGCGCACGGCCAGTTGATAGAACACATCGCGCAATGGTAAAAGCGTGCGTCGCAGACGGACGGCATCTCGCTTGAGGCGGTGAATCTTACTGAGAATATCGCTGTTTTCATTTTTAAACAGGGACTTGTCTATGACTTCGACGCGGTTGTTGTATGACTCCAAAACAATGAAATAGTCGTCCACAATACGGTCAAGCAGGCAATAAGCAAGAAACGCCGTATTTTTGTTCAAAATATTGTGCGGATTTTCGTGCATCTGCCGACGGAGATGGCTGAACAAGCCCAACGGTTTTTGTTGGAAAGACAACACAAAATCTTTGCCGATAATCACATACACTTGGTCAGAATGGAGTTTGCCCGTAGAGGTATAGTGGTATACCTGTGCGGCAGTAAATACATAGTTGCCGTAGTCTTCGATTTTCGGACGCTGCTTGCGGCTGAGAATATCTTCAATAACTAGCTCATGAATACCATAAGGTTCAAGCGCGTGTTTGAGCAAGACGACATCATTAATACCGACAAAATGCAGCCAGTTGATTTGACCTTCTTGCGGATGGGCAATATCGGGCAAATTTTTTCCGGCAAGATAATCATGCTGAACAAAGGTATCGGCGGAATACAAGGTTTGATGGATAGCAGAACGCGGCGCATTGTCGGTATTGCTGCGCTGCATGGTTTGGTCTTGCAGATTGTCGGTTGTCTCAACTGGATTGGCTGGTTTGCTCATAAAAATAAATCATGTTTTTTAGTTAGAATGAATTGTACAGACAGAAAAGGCCGTCTGAAAACAAATTTTCAGACGGCCTGACAATATCGATCAACGCTTTATGCTTTATTAGGCTTGAGGCGCGGTTTTCTCCAATTCCAATGCGGCAGCAAGCAAGGACAGGCGCGCCATTACGCCGTAAACGTAGAGGCGGTTGTGTTCATTGTCGACGTCGCAGTCTTTTTCAGAACGTGGCATGCCGAGCGAGTCCCATTGTTCAAATACGCGCTTGCAGGCTTCGGGCGCTTCTTGGGAATTGTCGCCGCTGCCGGTGGGGATGCTGTTGGACAGCGGGACGAATACCATGCCGCCGGCGTTGAGGTTTTCGTCTGCACCACGGCCTTCGTGTACACGGAAGAAACCGCCGATAACGAAACGGTCCATCATATAAACGACAGGTTCACACACGGCGCCGTTCATGGTTTCGTAGGTATAAATACCTTCTTGGACAATGACTTCGCTAACTTCTAAACCCTCTTTGACTTTCGCCATTTTGTTGCGGTTTTTACGGTTCAAGCCGCGCACTTCATCCGCAGATTTAACGCTCATCACGCCCATGCCATAAGTACCTGCATCGGCTTTCACAATAACGAAAGGCTGGTCGGTAATGCCCAATTCATCGTATTTGGCTTGAATTTTCGCCAATACGCGTTCTACCGCGTCTGCCAACGCATCCTCGCCTTCACGCTCTTGGAAATCCAAACCGCTGATTTTTTCAAAATAAGGATTGATTTGCCATTCGTCGATATCAATCAACTTGGCAAAGTCGGCAGCAACTTGGTTGTACGCGCCGAAATGTTCGGTTTTACGGCGAGTCGTCCAGCCGCCGTGCAATGGAGGCAAAACGGTTTGGTTGATACCTTTAAGGATTTCAGGAACACCCGCAGACAAGTCATTGTTCAACAAAACAACGCAAGGCGAGAAACCGTCGGCAAGATGTACACGCTCACGGGTACGCAATAAAGGTTCAAGCAAAATTTTGTTGCCTAATGCGGTTTCAAACTCGGTTGGCTCAGTCACTTCAGGATTCAAGCTGCCCAAGCGCACTTCGTATCCTGCCGAACGCAAAATCTCGCTGAGGGCGTAAACGTTTTGCAGATAGAATGTGTTGCGCGTGTGGTTTTCAGGAATAATCAATACGGATTTTGCCGTTTCACATGCGCGCTGTACCGCATCTTGCGCGGCAACCGCCGCCAGCGGGATAAAGTTGGGATTCAAATTATTGAAGCCGCCCGGAAACAGGTTCATATCGATAGATGAAATTTTGTAACCGGCATTACGGATGTCAACCGAGCCATAAAACGGCGGACGGTGTTCGTTCCAATGCGAACGGAACCATGCTTCGATTTTGGCATGATTGGCAAGGACTTTTTTCTCAAATTCCCGTAATTGAGTCAGATGCTCAGGAGCCATTACCGGTAATTTCATTCTCTATACCTCTTGGTAAGTGTGGATGTTGAGTGAGAATGATAGAACTTTTTAGTGCATTTCGACAAGCATTCTTTCAGATAAGATGCATCTTTTTGTTAACAATTCTACAATTTGTCCAATTTTTGATAAGCGTTTTTGAAACTTTGCGACAAATTTTAAAAATTGGACAAATTTCTATTGCGCAGCCCCTATAAAAAGCCTAAAATCCGCCCATAAACGCAAACCATCATTCATACCTACCAATAGCAAAGAATACTCATCATGAGCGCACAAACCCTTTACGATAAACTTTGGAACAGCCACGTTGTCCGCGAAGAAGAAGACGGCACTGTCCTGCTTTACATCGACCGCCACCTGGTTCACGAAGTAACCAGCCCGCAAGCATTTGAAGGCTTGAAAATGGCCGGCCGCAAACTCTGGCGTATCGACAGCGTGGTCTCCACAGCCGACCACAACACCCCGACCGGCGACTGGGACAAAGGTATCCAAGATCCGATTTCCAAACTGCAAGTCGATACTTTGGACAAAAACATTAAAGAGTTTGGCGCACTCGCCTACTTCCCGTTTATGGATAAAGGCCAAGGCATCGTGCACGTTATGGGCCCGGAGCAAGGCGCTACCCTGCCCGGCATGACCGTCGTTTGTGGCGACTCGCACACTTCTACCCACGGCGCATTCGGCGCATTGGCGCACGGTATCGGCACTTCCGAAGTCGAACACACCATGGCGACCCAGTGCATTACCGCAAAAAAATCCAAATCTATGCTGATTTCCGTTGAAGGCCGTCTGAAACCCGGTGTTACTGCCAAAGACGTGGCACTTTACATCATCGGCCAAATCGGTACGGCAGGCGGTACGGGCTACGCCATCGAGTTTGGCGGCGAAGCCATCCGCAGCCTTTCTATGGAAGGCCGCATGACCTTGTGCAATATGGCGATCGAAGCCGGTGCGCGCTCAGGCATGGTTGCCGTCGACCAAACCACCATCGACTATGTAAAAGGCAAACCTTTCGCACCTAAAGGCGAAGCGTGGGACAAAGCCGTCGAGTACTGGCGTACGCTGGTGTCTGACGAAGGTGCCGTATTTGATAAAGAATACCACTTCAAAGCCGAAGACATCGAGCCTCAAGTAACTTGGGGCACCTCGCCTGAAATGGTTTTAGACATCAGCGGCAAAGTGCCTAATCCTGCCGAAGAAGCCGATCCGGTCAAACGCAGCGGCATGGAACGCGCCCTTGAATACATGGGTTTGGAAGCCGGTACGCCATTAAACGAAATCCCTGTCGATATCGTCTTTATCGGTTCTTGCACCAACAGCCGTATCGAAGACTTGCGCGAAGCCGCCGCTATCGCCAAAGGCCGCAAAAAAGCGGACAATGTACAACGCGTATTGATTGTCCCCGGCTCCGGTTTGGTTAAAGAGCAGGCAGAAAAAGAAGGCTTGCACGAAGTGTTTATAGAAGCCGGTTTTGAATGGCGCGAGCCGGGTTGCTCTATGTGCCTCGCCATGAATGCCGACCGCCTGACCCCGGGACAACGTTGTGCCTCTACTTCCAACCGTAACTTTGAAGGCCGTCAAGGCAACGGCGGACGCACCCACCTCGTCAGCCCTGCCATGGCAGCCGCAGCCGCAGTGACCGGCTACTTTACCGATATCCGCACTATGGCTTAAAGTATTTTCAGACGGCCTTTATTGATCAGGCCGTCTGAAACAATACCTTGCTCAAGTAAGTTTTCCTATTGTATTGCGAAAAACGTCCGAAAACCTTCTTAATCATTGATAACTTGAAAGGAATCTAGTATGAAAAAACTGTTTGCATTAGCTGCCGCAGCCCTCATCCTGTCAGCTTGTTCCAGCACTTGGTCCGGTGCAAAAGACGATACCAACCGCAATTGGGACAAAACCAAAGAGACTGCCGAGCGTGTAGCCGATAAAACCAAAGAAACGGCAGAACACGTTGCCGACAAAACCGGCGAAGCCGTTAAAAAAGGCGGCAATGCAGTAGGCCGCGGCATGAGCCATGTTGGAGAAAAAATCGAAGCCGCTACCGAATAATTCGGTAAATCAGGCCGTCTGAAGCTCCTGACTCCGTTTCAGACGGCCTGATACATTATTAATTTTTCAGACATTTTCACGATTCAAAGCAAAGGAAGAAACAATGAGTAATCCGTCAAGCTGGTTTGGTATTCATGCTCATGATTTGGATCGCGCCAAAGCCTTTTACGAATCCGTATTCGGTAAGCCCCTGCAAGACGTTGGCGGCAACGGATTCCGTTTCATCATTTTCCCAGCCGATTACACCCAACACGGTACGGCCGGCATGATTTGGCACGACAGCAATGCCCAGCCCGGCCACGGCGGTACAACCATTTTCTTTAATTGCCCGAATTGCGCCGAAACAGCAGAAAAAGCCGTTGAAGCAGGCGGCAAACTGTTACAAGAGAAATTCCGCATTGCCAACGGCTTTGCAGCATTTATCGAAGACACAGAAGGCAACCGAATCGGTTTGCACATCACACGCTAACCCGAATAGCCATAAAATAATTTCCCATTATTACTATAAGAATCTGACATGAAAGCCTTTACCAAAATTACCGCCATCGTTGCCCCGCTCGACCGCAGCAACGTCGACACCGATGCCATCATCCCCAAACAATTTCTGAAATCCATCAAACGCAGCGGCTTCGGCCCCAATGCCTTTGATGAATGGCGTTACCTCGACCACGGCGAACCTGGCATGGACAACAGCAAACGCCCGTTGAATCCTGATTTCTCCCTGAACCAGCCACGCTATCAAGGCGCACAAATCCTGTTGACGCGTAAAAACTTCGGTTGCGGCTCTTCACGCGAACACGCCCCTTGGGCATTGGACGACTACGGCTTCCGCGCCGTCATCGCCCCCAGCTTCGCCGACATCTTCTTCAACAACTGCTACAAAAACGGCCTTTTGCCTATAGTTTTGACAGAAGAACAGGTTGACCAGCTTTTCAAAGAAGTTGAAGCCAACGAAGGCTATCAGCTCTCCATCGACCTTGCCGAGCAAACCCTGACCACCCCTAGCGGCGAAACATTCACATTCGACGTTACCGAACACCGCAAACACTGCCTCTTAAACGGCTTGGACGAAATCGGCCTGACCCTGCAACACGCTGACGAAATTCACGCCTTCGAAGAAAAACGCCGCCAAAGCCAGCCTTGGCTGTTTAACGGTTGACATACAAAAGGCCGTCTGAAAAATTTAAGTGTTTCAGACGGCCTTTACTGAATGTTTTGGGATAGACCATGAGATCATTCGACGAATTAATCCAAACCCAAGACCCTGCGTGGCCATTGATTCAAGAGTGGCTTACAGAAGCGGTAAACAGCGTTGAAGTTCTGCCACGTACGCTTGAAAAGGCAAAGGAAGAACTTGTCAAAACCCAAGTAACGATACGTTCGTTTATGGGTGCTGTCGTTTATGAAACCGGCGGTATCCTTATCGATGACGGCTGGTTACGGATACTTGGTTCTAGCAGCGCGAAGCTACCTCGTGGTTTGGGAAGTTGGAATCTAAACCGTACACAATCCGAGCCAGCAGGCCCTGCTCCCTATTATCTGTTTGCCGATGATGTTGCTGGAGGCTATTTTGCGATTAATGGCGGAGGATTGAATGGCAAAGTAGGTAATGTTTTCTACCTACCACCGGATACACTGGAATGGGAAGATTGCGGTAAAGGTTATGGCGACTTCTTAAATTGGGCATTGACCGGCGATTTACAGTTGTTTTACGAAAACCTGCGTTGGGAAAATTGGCGCGAAGAAATCCATGATTTGAATGGCGACAGCGTTTACACGTTCTTTCCGTTTTTATGGGCTGAAGAAGGCAGCGATATAAACCAAGTCAGCCGCAAGCGTATTCCTATTGCTGAACATTATGCTTCCACTTTGAATCTGCAAAACACAACTCCATAAAAAGCCCTTTCAGACGGCCTTGTTGTCATAATCTCAATAAAGCGTCCTTAAAACGTATTCTTCACATCCTGAAGTTTAATTTCTACCTAACCACACCATGATTACCGACACCATAAGCAATGCCACCCGCTACGCTGCCTTGCATCCCGACTTTGCCGAAGCCTTCCATCTGTTGCAGACCCTAAATTTTGCCAAGCTGCCGGACGGCCAAGTACCATGCGAGAATCCCAATATCCGTATTTTTATCGGTAGCGAGCCGATGAGGACTAAGGGAGAAGCCCAGCCTGAAGCGCACTTAAAACATATTGATATTCAAACGCCGATTGATGGCAGCGAAACATATGGCTGGATAGACAGAGGCCGTCTGAAAAACGGTTTAGGCTACAACGAAAAGCGCGATATCGAATTTTTCGACTGCGAGCCGGAAACCTGGCTGACCTTGGAGCCAGGTGAATTTACGCTATTCTTCCCGAATGATGCGCATGCCCCATTGGTTGGCGACAGGCCGAACATACGCAAAGTCGTTTTTAAAATCCGTGTTGAAACCGAACGTCTATAATTTTTCAGACGGCCTTATCCCCTTATTCAGGACACAATATGTCTTTTTTCAGCAGGTTGTTCCGCTCCAAACCTAAATTAATGACTTGGCAGGAATTTGTCGAATACTTTGCCCGTCGCATCCAAGAAGAATTGGATCTTGAGGCGAAAATCGACTGGGGTGAAAATATTGCGTCTTCGCCCATCATTGTCCAGTTTTCCGAAGACGATGAAGCATCGTTCAGCACATATTTGAGCAACCATTACACAAGTTATCTGCAAAATCCCGAGGCCTTGGAAGCTATTGTTGCAGCCAATTTAGCGGTTATCGATAAGCTTCAGGACTCTGATGCCAGTGTTTCAGCACAACAAATTCTTCCGACGATTAAAAATACAATTTATCTGGAAAACGTCAGACTGATTACAAATACGGACGAAGACGAGCCTGCCGATTACCTGGTATACAAACCAATTGCCGGCGATATCATGTTGCTTTATATGGTGGATACGGAAGAATCCATGCATACACTCAATCGTGAGCATATGAAAGAGGCCGGTATTGAAGATGAAGACGCCTTGTATCGTACCGCCATGGATAATTTGCGCCAACAGATGAATGGACATGTCCAAATTCATCATGCTGAAGGTTGGTCATTGGCTCAAATCCATTTGGATAACGACTATGATGCTTCCCTGATTTTGCTTTTGGACGAAGTACTTAAAGACGATTCTATGCTGCCGGCCAACCCTGTTTTTGCAGTCCCGGCACGCAACGCCCTGCTCGTTTGCAGCCCGTCCGATGAAGAGGCTTTGCAGGCGATGGCGAATATTGCCCTGCAGGCATTTGAAGATTCTGCCTACGCGATTTCTACCCAGCTTTACCAGTACCATAATGGTACAATCAGCGTTTTCAGAGCAAATTGATTTAAGGCCGTCTGAAAAACAGACGACCTGCCCTTTACCTAAAACCTTCTCATAAGGAAACCCGAAATGACCAAACATATCGCTATCTTGCGCGGCGACGGCATCGGCCCTGAAATCGTTGCAGAAACCGTCCGTGTACTCGACAAACTTATCGAACAAGGTTTGGATGTCAGCTACGAATACGCACCTTTGGGCGGCGAAGCCTATGACGAATACGGCCATCCTTATCCAGAATTCACGCAAAACCTTTGCCGTAAAGCCGATGCTGTCTTGCTTGGTGCAGTCGGTTCTCCTCAATACGATAATCTCGACCGTCCGCTGCGCCCTGAACGCGGCTTGTTGGCCATTCGTAAAGACTTGAATCTGTTTGCTAATTTGCGCCCTGCCATTTTGTATAAAGAGCTGGCCAATGCTTCTACTTTGAAACCGGAAATCGTAGCCGGCCTCGACATCCTTATCGTACGCGAACTGACCGGCGATATTTATTTTGGCGAACCGCGCGGCATCCGTGTTTTAGAAAACGGCGAACGCGAAGGCTACAACACCATGAAATACAGCGAAAGCGAAATCCGCCGCATCGCCCACGTTGCCTTCCAATCTGCCCAAAAACGCAGCAAAAAAGTCTGCTCCGTAGGCAAAGCCAACGTTTTGGAAACCACCGAACTGTGGCGCGAAATCTTTGAAGAAATCGGCAAAGAATACCCTGATGTCGAGCTTTCCCATATGTACGTCGACAACGCCGCCATGCAGTTAGTACGCGCGCCCAAACAATTTGACGTGATTGCCACCGGCAACATCTTCGGCGACATCCTCTCCGACGAAGCCTCCATGCTGACCGGTTCCATCGGTATGCTGCCTTCTGCTTCTTTGGACGAAAACGGCAAAGGCCTGTACGAACCATCTCACGGCTCAGCTCCCGACATTGCCGGTCAAAACAAAGCCAATCCGCTGGCGACCGTATTGTCTCTTGCCATGCTGCTGCGTTACAGCCTGAACGACGAAGCCCGCGCGCAACAAGTTGAAAACGCCGTACAAAAAGTACTGCAACAAGGCTTGCGTACCGGCGACATTTACGAAGAAGGTACCAAACTGGTTTCCTGCTCCGAAATGGGCGATGCCGTATTGGCTGCTTTGTAAGAAGGCCGTCTGAAAAAAGAGTGGGATCAATCCCGCGCTTTTTTATATGCGAAAACTTGAAACCATAAAAAAGGGCGTGTCTTCACACGCCCTTATGTCTTTTTCAGACGGCCTTAAGATTGAAAAAATCAACCTCTTTTGTGTTTGCCGCCAAAGCTGTCGTTAGACTTACGCTTGCCTTTAAAGCCTTCGCCGCCTTTTTTGAAACCATCAGCTTTTTTGAAACCATCTTTCTTAAAGCCATCTTTCTTGAAACCGTCTTTTTTATGGCCTTCGCCGCGAGCTTTACCGCCGAAACCTTCTTTAGCCGGTTTCTTATCGCCGCGCCAGCCGCCGGATTTACGATCGCCCCAGCCGCCTTTGCCTTTCGGTTTAGCGCCGGCAGATTTGCGTTTGCGTGTCGGCTCCATGCCTTCGATGGTCAGCTCAGGCAATTTACGGCCGATGTATTTTTCAATTTTGTGTACTTTGACGTATTCGTTCACTTCGGCAAAAGTAATCGCAATACCGGTGCGGCCTGCGCGGCCGGTACGGCCGATACGGTGAACGTAGTCTTCAGCCTGTTTCGGCAAGTCGTAGTTGATAACGTGGGTAATGGTTGGTACGTCGATACCGCGTGCGGCAACGTCGGTGGCAACCAAAATTTTGCAGCGGCCTTTGCGCAAGTCCATCAGCGTGCGGTTACGCCAGCCTTGCGGCATATCGCCGTGCAGGCAGTTGGCGGCAAAACCTTTTTCGTACAACTCATCCGCAATGACTTCGGTCATGGCTTTGGTGGATGTAAAGATCACGCATTGGTCGATATTGGCATCGCGCAAAATGTGGTCGAGCAGGCGGTTTTTATGGCGCATATCGTCGCAGTACAACAGCTGCTCTTCGATTTTGCCTTGATCGTCCACACGCTCAACTTCGATGGTTTCAGGGTCTTTGGTCAGTTTGCGCGCCAGTTTGCCCACCGCGCCGTCCCAAGTGGCGGAGAACAACAAAGTCTGACGGTCGCTCGGCGTTGCTTCAACGATGGTTTCGATGTCGTCGATAAAGCCCATGTCCAACATACGGTCGGCTTCGTCCAGAATCAGCACTTCCAAACGTTCAAAATCAACTTTACCGCTCTGCATCAAGTCCATCAGACGGCCCGGAGTGGCGACAATCAGGTCAACCGGTTTGCTCAGGGCACGGGTTTGGTAGCCGAAAGATGCACCGCCGACAATGCTGACAGTACGGAACCAACGCATATTTTTAGCATACGCCAGTGCATTTTTTTCTACCTGAGCCGCCAGTTCGCGGGTCGGGGTCAATACCAAAGCGCGCGGACCTTTGCCCGGTTTTTCGCTGCGTTTGGTCAGTTTTTGCAAAGTCGGCAGCAGGAAGGCTGCAGTTTTGCCTGAACCGGTTTGTGCCGAAGCCATAATGTCGCGGCCGTCCAAAGCAAACGGAATCGCTTGCGCCTGAATCGGGGTCGGGCTTTCATAACCCTCGCTGCTTACGGCAGACAAAATGTTTTTATCAAGGTTCAAATCGGCAAATTTAATAGACATATCTATCCTAAGAGACAACAACGCGCACGCCTGAACAAGTTCAGACGACCTGAAGCAAAGGAAAGTAACGATACGGGAAATGTGAAGTTACAGGGTTGTCGCAAGCATCTTGCTTGTGGTTAACATCGACGACAACCTGCACAGAAAAGGCTTTGCAAATATGCAAGCAATAAAAGAAACGCGCCCGAAACGGCGGTTTAGGTTGGATGACGATGGCTTCGTATCAAAAGGCGAAGGGCGGATAATAAAGGAGAAAACCGCCCAGGTCAAGCAAAACAGGCTGCGAGTGCAAAATCAAGCTATAATGCCGTTTTATTGAATCAGCACGGATGAATCCGACATGAAGTTTTTCAAAACCGCCTTATTACCTGCACTTGCTGCCGCCCTGTTGCTTGGCGCGTGCAGTGGCTCGGAGAGTTATCGCGGCGAATGGAAGGCCGTTGCGTCCGACGGTAGCAAAGCCGAAATCACCTTTGCCGAAAAAAGCTTTACTGTCAAAGACGAAAAAGGCAAAGAAACCGTTTACGAATACACTCAAAACCAATACAAATTAGAAAGCGGCAGAACCAGCTACGGCATCGACATCAAAAACGCCTCGGAAGCACGAATCGTGTTCCCGTTTAAAGGCAAGACCGACCGTGCCACCATAGTTGCGCCTGACGATACAATTCTCTATATGCTTGACCGCCACGCCTACGTCCCTACTGATCAATTCTGGAAACTTCCCCAATAAGGCCGTCTGAAAACCATGACCGACATTACCCCCTTTGCCAACCGCTTGGGCAAAAACATCAAACATCTTATGAAATGGGCCAAACGCAACAATATCGAAGCCTGGCGCATTTACGACCGCGATATTCCCCAATTTCCCTTTGCCGTCGATGTTTACGGCGACCAAATCCATCTTCAGGAATACGATACCGGCTGGCTGATGCAGCCCGAAGAATACGAAGCATGGCTTGCCGATGTATTGGAAGCTATTGGTTTTGTGACCGGTTTTGCGCCCGAACAAATCCACCTCAAACGCCGAGAACGTCAAAAAGGCTTGCAGCAATACGAAAAAACCGGCAAAACCGGCGACGATTTCGTCATCACTGAAAACGGCCGCAAGTTTTGGGTCAACCTCGACAAATACCTCGATACCGGCCTTTTCCTCGACCACCGAAATACGCGCAAAAAGGTCGGCGACACCGCAGCGGGCAAACGCTTCCTCAACCTGTTTTCCTACACAGGCAGCTTCACCGTCTATGCCGCAACCGGGGGTGCAGTATCCAGCGAAACCGTCGATTTATCGAATACTTATCTGGAGTGGGCAAAACGCAATTTCGAACTCAACGGCATCGACCTTGAGCAACACAAAATCGTCCGCGCCGACGTGTTCCAATACCTGCAAAATGCCGCAGACGAAGGCAAAAAGTTCGACCTGATCGTCATGGACCCGCCCAGCTTTTCCAACAGCAAAAAGATGCTCGACATCCTCGACATCCAGCGCGACCATAAAAAGCTGATTGACGGCGCAATGAGCCTGCTCGCTTCAGACGGCATTCTGTATTTCTCCAACAACCTGCGCAGTTTTGTGTTGGACGATTCGGTCGCGGAACAATACACCGTCAAAGACATTTCCAAGCAGTCCGTTCCCGACGATTTCCGCAACAAAAAAATCCATCAATGCTGGGAAATCAAGCATAAATAAGCATCAGGCCGTCTGAAAGCCAGTTTTCAGACGGCCTGATTACCATATTGAATCTCTCAATCAATAGGCGCATAATTGAAGAAATTGTTGACAATATCAAAAGGAAAAGAACATGCAAAACTACCTGACGCCCAATTTCTCATTCGCCCCCATGATTCCGGAACGCGCGCTCGGCAGCCGGGTTTGGGATACCGAAGGACGAGAATACATTGACCTGTCAGGCGGTATTGCTGTGAACGCGCTAGGCCATTGCCATCCCGATTTGGTCGCAGCCTTGGCCGAGCAGTCGCAAAAGCTCTGGCACATTTCTAATATCTACACCACCCAACCGGCGCAAGAATTGGCCAAAAAACTGGTCGAAAACACCTTTGCCGACAAAGTGTTTTTCTGCAATTCCGGCGCGGAAGCCAATGAAGCCGCACTGAAACTGGCGCGCAAATACGGCCGCGATCATTTTGGCGAACACAAAACCGAAATCATCTCCTGCCTCAACAGCTTCCACGGCCGCACCCTGTTTACCGTATCCGTCGGCGGCCAGCCCAAATACAGCAAAGACTACGCGCCGCTTCCGGCCGGCATTACCCACGTTCCCTTCAATGATGTTGCCGCATTGGAAGCAGCCATCAGCGACAAAACCTGCGCCGTGATTATCGAGCCGATTCAAGGTGAAAGCGGTATCCTGCCTGCCACCCAAGAATATCTGCAAGCCGCACGCCGTTTATGCGACAAACACGGCGCCTTGCTGATTTTGGACGAAGTGCAAACCGGCATGGGTCATACGGGCAAACTGTTTGCCTACGAGTATTACGGCATCACACCCGACATCATCAGCTCCGCCAAAGCCTTGGGTGGCGGCTTCCCGATTGGCGCGATTCTGACCACCGATAAAATCGCCCCAACCTTCGGCCCCGGAACACATGGCTCGACCTTTGGCGGCAATCCGATGGCGTGTGCGGTCGGCAGCCGTGCGTTTGACATCATCAATGCGCCCGAAACATTGGCACACGTTAAACAACAAGGCCAAAAACTTCAGACGGCCTTGCGTGAAATAGGCGAAAAAACCGGCGTATTTAAAGAAGTCCGCGGCATGGGCTTGCTGCTCGGCTGCGTGTTGGCAGACAAATACGCAGGCAAGGCATCTGAAATCACCGCCGCCGCTTTAAAACACGGCCTGATGGTACTGGTTGCCGGCGCCAATGTCGTGCGCTTCGCCCCCAGCCTGCTGCTGAACGATGAAGACATGGCCGAAGGCTTGAAACGTTTTGAAGCGGCCTTGGCCGAATGGTTGGCCTGATTTTCAAAACCCAATATCCAAATCAGCCGACAGCTTTTATTCCCTAATTGATGCCATATAGCGAAGACCGTCTAAAAGACCGTTTGAGTTTTTCAGACGGCCTTTTTTCAATATTGAAAACAACATCCGCCTACATGCTTTGTCATTTGATGTTTGTTAAAAATCGTACCGCTTCTTCGTGTTACGCTTGTCAAACAATTTGATTTTACGAAGAAAAGGAGCAGGAGATGGTATCGTTGAAAACACAAATCGCCGGTTTTTCTTTTGACAACTGCCTGATGAATGCGGCTGGTGTGTCGTGCATGACTGTTGAGGAATTGGAAGCGGTCAGACAGTCTTCGGCAGGCACTTTCATTACCAAAACTGCTACGCTTACCCCTCGTCAAGGCAACCCCGAACCGCGTTATCGGGACGTGCCTCTCGGCAGCATCAATTCGATGGGTTTGCCGAATCAAGGCATTGATTACTATCTGGATTACCTGCTTACCCTTCAAGAGTCTCAGCCGGAACGGACATTTTTCCTATCACTGGTCGGTCTGTCGCCCGGCGAAACACATATCCTGCTGGAAAAGGTGCAAAACAGCGGATTCAACGGCATTACCGAACTCAACCTATCCTGCCCAAACGTCCCCGGCAAGCCGCAAATCGCCTATGATTTTGAAACCACCGAGCGGATTTTGAGCGAAGCCTTCAGCTACTTCGATAAACCTTTAGGCGTCAAACTGCCGCCATATTTCGATATCGTCCATTTCGATCAAGCGGCGGAAGTGTTCAACCGCCATCCCTTAAAATTTGTCAACTGTGTCAACTCCATCGGCAACGGCATGTATATCGAGGACGAATCCGTTGTTATCCGCCCGAAAAACGGCTTCGGCGGCATAGGTGGCCAATACATCAAACCGACCGCACTTGCCAATGTCCATGCGTTCTATCAAAGACTGGATCCGTCTATCCAAGTCATCGGAACAGGCGGCGTTTATAGCGGCCGTGATGCGTTTGAACACATCTTGTGCGGCGCAAGCATGGTGCAGATCGGCACGGCGCTACACCAGCAAGGCGTGGGCATTTTCGAACGGATTTCCCTTGAATTAAAAGCCATCATGGCGCAAAAAGGCTACGAAAAACTGGAAGACTTCAAAGGCAAATTAAAATATTTTTCATAGGGGTTACTCTAAAAAACGCCCAAGGCCGTCTGAAAATTTCAGACGGCCTTGTTGTATAATTGCTCCCCACATTACCCGTCTTCCCCTTCAATGAAACTCAACCCCCAACAGCAAGCCGCAGTCCAATATCTTGGCGGCCCCCTGCTCGTCCTTGCCGGCGCAGGCAGCGGTAAAACCGGCGTGATTACGCAAAAAATCAAGCATTTGATTGTCAATATCGGCTATCTGCCGCATACCGTTGCCGCGATTACCTTCACCAATAAAGCCGCTACGGAAATGCAGGAACGCGTTGCCAAAATGCTGCCCAAATCGCAAATGCGCGGGCTGACGATTTGCACCTTCCACTCTTTGGGCATGAAGATTTTGCGCGAAGAGGCGAACCAAATCGGTTACAAAAAAAACTTTTCCATCCTCGACTCTACCGACAGCGCGAAAATCATCGGCGAACTTTTGGGCGGTACAGGAAAAGAAGCCTTATTCAAAGCGCAGCACCAGATTTCCCTTTGGAAAAACGATTTAAAAACGCCTGAAGAGGTAGTTCAGACGGCCTCTAATGTGTGGGAACAGCAAACAGCGCGTGTCTATGCCAGTTATCAGGAAACCCTGCAAAGCTATCAGGCGGTGGACTTCGACGACTTAATCCGCCTGCCCGCCGTGCTGTTGCAGCAAAACAGCGAAGTGCGCAACAAATGGCAGCGGCGGCTGCGTTATCTGCTGGTTGATGAATGCCAAGACACCAACACCTGCCAATTCACCCTGATGAAGCTCTTGACCGGCGCGGAAGGGATGTTTACCGCCGTCGGCGATGACGACCAGTCCATCTACGCATGGCGCGGCGCGAACATGGAAAACCTGCGCAAAATGCAGGAAGACTATCCGCAGATGAAGGTCATCAAACTGGAGCAAAACTACCGCTCCACTGCGCGGATTCTCAAAATCGCCAACAAAGTCATCGAAAACAACCCCAAACTCTTTACCAAAAAACTTTGGTCGCAGTTCGGCGAAGGCGAAATCGTCAAAGTCGTTGCCTGTCAAAGCGAGCAGCACGAAGCCGACTGGGTTGTCAGCCAAATCGTCAAGCAGAAGCTGGTCGGCGGCGACAAAACCCAATACGCCGATTTCGCCGTGTTATACCGCGGCAACCATCAGGCGCGGATTTTTGAAGAAGCCTTGCGCAGCGCGCGCGTTCCCTACCAACTCTCCGGCGGGCAGAGTTTTTTCGACAAAGCCGAAATCAAAGACGTTTTGTCCTATTTGCGCCTGCTTGCCAACCCCAACGACGATCCTGCCTTCTTGCGCGCCGTCACCACGCCCAAACGCGGCATCGGCGACGTAACGCTGGGCAAGCTCAACACCTACGCGCACGAACACGAATGCAGCCTGTATGAAGCCGCGCAAACCGAAGAAGCGCTTGCCCTGTTGAACAATACCAACCGCCAACACCTGCAAGCCTTCATGGATATGATTGAAAGCTACCGCGCCAAAGCCGAAACCAGCGAAGCAGGCGAGCTTATCCATAACCTGCTGAAAGAAATCGACTACGAAAACCACCTGTTGGCCAACGAAGAAGGCAAAGCAGGCGAAATCAAATGGCGCAACGTTACCGACCTGACCGGCTGGCTGGAACGCAAAGGCGAGCAAGACGGCAAAAACATCATCGAGCTTGCCCAAACCATCGCCCTGATGACGCTTTTGGAGGGCAAAAGCGAAGAAGAAGTCGATGCCGTTAAACTTTCGACCCTGCACGCTTCCAAAGGCTTGGAATACCCCTACGTTTTCCTTGTCGGTTGCGAAGAAGGCATCTTGCCGCACAATGACAGCATAGAAGAAGACAACGTCGAGGAAGAACGCCGTCTGATGTACGTCGGCATTACCCGCGCCAAACGCCAACTTACGCTGACCCACTGCCTCAAACGCAAAAAGCAAGGCACATGGCAATTCCCCGAGCCGAGCCGCTTCATAGACGAAATGCCGCAGGAAGACATCAAGATTTTAGGCCGCAAAGGCGGCGAGCCGATTGTGAGCAAGGAAGAAGGAAAAAGCAATCTGGCTGGTTTGCTGGATATGCTGGGAAACAAAAGAAAGGGATAAAGCAAGGCCGTCTGAAAGCAATCTTTCAGACGGCCTTATTGTCAGCAAAATGTCAAAGACAACAATTAAATAATTTTTACTTTATACCTTTACGCCTATCCGTCCCCACTTCTCTCGATTCTTCAAAAATAAACAAAAATAATCGAATAATCAGGTACAAAATAAAAAATCAAGCGACACGATTGCTCCCATTCTCCTTCAATTTACAAGTAAAAATTGTCAACATTTCAAGTATAAATTCACAAGCAAAATCGCATTTTTCAGGTATAATAACGGATTCCCCAACTGCATTTTGTGAGCTGAATCCATGTCTGTTGTTCTGCCCTTGCGCGGTGTAACCGCCCTTTCCGATTTCCGTGTTGAAAAACTCTTTCAAAAAGCAGCCGCACTCGGCCTGCCCGAAGTCAAATTAAGCAGCGAATTTTGGTATTTTGTCGGTAGCGAAAAAGCACTTGATGCCGCGACAGTCGAAAAACTGCAAGCCTTACTGGCGGCGCAAAGCGTTGAACAAACGCCCAAAGCGCGCGAAGGCTTGCATTTATTTTTGGTAACGCCCCGTTTGGGCACCATTTCGCCTTGGGCTTCCAAAGCAACCAATATCGCCGAAAACTGCGGTTTGGAAGGCATTGAACGTATCGAACGCGGCATGGCCGTATGGTTGGAAGGCGCACTTACCGACGGGCAAAAACAACAATGGGCAGCCCTATTGCACGACCGCATGACCGAAAGCGTGTTGACTGACATCGATGCAGCGGCGCAACTGTTCCACCACATCCAATCGGAAACCTTCTCCAGCGTAGATGTATTGGGCGGCGGTAAAGAGGCATTGGTTAAAGCCAATACTGAAATGGGCTTGGCGCTTTCAGCCGACGAAATCGATTATCTGGTTGAAAACTATCAGGCTTTAAACCGCAATCCGTCCGATGTTGAATTGATGATGTTCGCTCAGGCAAACAGCGAACACTGCCGCCACAAAATCTTCAACGCCGACTTCATCCTCAACGGCGAAAAACAACCGAAATCCCTTTTCGGCATGATTCGCGACACACACAATGCGCATCCCGAAGGCACAGTCGTTGCCTATAAAGACAATTCGTCCGTAATCGAAGGCGCCAAAGTCGAGCGTTTCTATCCGAATGCGGCGGAAAACCAAGGCTACCGTTTCCACGAAGAAGACACCCATATCATCATGAAAGTGGAAACACACAACCACCCGACCGCCATCGCGCCGTTTGCCGGAGCGGCAACAGGTGCAGGCGGTGAAATCCGCGATGAAGGCGCGACAGGCAAAGGCTCACGTCCGAAAGCAGGCTTGACCGGCTTTACCGTCTCCAACCTGAATATCCCTGGCTTGGAGCAGCCTTGGGAACAAGCCTATGGTAAACCCGGCCATATTGCTTCTCCTTTAGACATCATGATTGAAGGCCCGATCGGCGGCGCAGCGTTCAACAACGAATTCGGCCGTCCGAACCTCTTGGGCTACTTCCGCACTTTTGAAGAGAAGTTCGACGGTCAGGTTCGCGGCTATCACAAACCAATTATGATTGCAGGCGGCTTAGGCAGCATTCAGGCGCAGCAGACGCATAAAGACGAAATCCCCGAAGGCGCATTGCTGATCCAACTGGGCGGCCCGGGTATGCTCATCGGTTTGGGTGGCGGCGCGGCCTCTTCCATGAACACCGGCACAAACGACGCATCTTTGGACTTCAACTCCGTACAACGCGGCAACCCCGAAATCGAGCGCCGCGCGCAAGAAGTCATCGACCGTTGCTGGCAGCTTGGCGACAAAAACCCGATTATCTCCATCCACGACGTCGGCGCAGGCGGCTTGTCCAACGCCTTCCCCGAACTCGTTAACGATGCCGGTCGCGGCGCGGTATTCAAACTGCGCGAAGTGCCGCTGGAAGAACACGGCCTCAGCCCATTGCAAATTTGGTGTAACGAATCGCAAGAACGTTATGTGTTGTCCATCTTGGAAAAAGATTTGGAGACCTTCCGCGCCATCTGCGAACGCGAACGCTGCCCATTTGCCGTAGTCGGTACAGCGACCGACGATGGTCATTTGAAAGTACGCGACGATTTATTCTCCAACAATCCCGTCGATTTGCCATTGAACGTCTTGCTCGGCAAACCGCCCAAAACCACGCGTACCGACAAAACGGTTACGCCGTCTGAAAAACCGTTTAACGCGGGCGATATCGACATTACCGAAGCCGCCTACCGCGTTTTGCGTCTGCCTACCGTAGCAGCCAAAAACTTCCTGATTACCATCGGCGACCGCAGTGTCGGCGGCATGACCCACCGCGACCAAATGGTCGGCAAATACCAAACCCCCGTAGCCGACTGCGCCGTTACCATGATGGGCTTCAATACCTATCGCGGCGAAGCGATGTCTATGGGAGAAAAACCGACTGTCGCCCTGTTTGACGCGCCTGCTTCGGGCAGAATGTGCATCGGCGAAGCCATTACCAACATCGCGGCGGTCAATATCGGCGACATCGGCAACATCAAACTTTCCGCCAACTGGATGGCGGCATGCGGCAACGAAGGCGAAGACGAAAAACTTTACCGCACCGTCGAAGCCGTCTCCCAAGCCTGTCAGGCATTGGATCTGAGCATCCCCGTAGGCAAAGACAGCCTGTCAATGAAAACCGTGTGGCAGGACGGCGAAGAGAAAAAATCTGTCGTCTCGCCGTTGAGCCTGATTATCTCCGCGTTCGCGCCAGTTCAAGACGTACGCAAAACCGTTACGCCCGTATTAAAAGACAATGCCAATTCATTCACTATTCTGCTGATGATTGACTTAGGCAACAACAAGTGCCGTATGGGTGGGTCTGCACTGGCTCAAGTGTATAACCGAAGCGGCGGCGAAGCACCTGATATTGATGCAGGCCATCTGAAAGCGTTTTATCAGTTAATTCAGCAACTCGTTCAAGAAGATAAGTTGCTGGCCTACCACGACCGCAGCGACGGCGGTTTGTTTGTGACTCTGGCAGAAATGGCATTTGCTTCTCGCCGTGGCATGAATCTCGACCTGCTGACAATGGTAAGTAAAAATATTAACGTTCAAAACGAGTATTACTCGTCTCAAGAATGGCAAAAATTTGTCCTAACTACCCTGTTTAACGAAGAATTAGGAGCCGTTATTGCTGTTCACGCTGCCGACCACGAATATATTTTCAATTTGTGCGAGAAACTGAATCTCACGCTGCACTATTTGGGAGAGTTTGCCGACAGCGGCCATATGGTCATCAATGCAGGAGAAGAAATTTTCAATCAATCCCTTACCGACCTGCAACGCGCATGGCAGGAAACCAGCCACGCCATTCAACGTCTGCGCGACAACCCTGCCTGCGCCGACAGTGAGTTTGCCCTGATTGACGACAACGACCGCAGCGCATTGTTTGCCGACGTGAAGTTCGACGTGAACGAAGACATCGCCGCGCCTTTCGTCAACAGCGGCGCGAAACCCAAAATCGCCATCCTGCGCGAACAGGGCGTGAACGGACAAATCGAAATGGCCGCCGCCTTCACCCGCGCCGGATTCGATGCTTACGACGTGCATATGTCCGACCTGATGGCAGGCCGCGTCCACCTTGCCGACTTCAAAATGCTGGCGGCGTGCGGCGGTTTCAGCTACGGCGACGTACTCGGTGCAGGCGAAGGCTGGGCGAAATCGATTCTGTTCCACCCTGCTCTGCGCGACCAATTTGCCGCCTTCTTCGCCGATCCAAACACGCTGACATTGGGCGTGTGCAACGGCTGCCAAATGGTCAGCAACCTCGCTGAAATCATCCCCGGCACGGCAGGCTGGCCGAAGTTCAAACGCAACCTGAGCGAACAGTTCGAAGCGCGCCTGAGCATGGTTCACGTCCCCAAATCAGCCTCCCTGATTCTGAACGAAATGCAAGGCTCCAGCCTGCCTGTCGTGGTCAGCCACGGCGAAGGCCGCGCCGACTTCGCGCTTCACGGCGGCAATATTTCCGCCGATTTGGGCATTGCGCTGCAATATGTGGACGGCCAAAACCAAGTGACCCAAACTTATCCGCTAAACCCTAACGGCTCGCCTCAAGGCATCGCCGGTGTGACCAACGCCGACGGCCGCGTTACCATCATGATGCCGCATCCGGAACGCGTATACCGTGCCGCACAAATGAGCTGGAAACCGGAAGACTGGACGGAATTGTCCGGCTGGTACCGCCTCTTTGCCGGAGCAAGAAAGGCTTTGGGTTAACCGGCAGGCTGATTTGATTCGGCTTTAAAGAGAAAGGTCGTCTGAAAACGATTTAGCGGATTCTGCTATATCTGTTTTCAGACGACCTTTATATGTTCTTTTGCGTATAAGACCGAGCCGACCGCCGTCATTCCCGCCTGCGCGGGAATGACGGCCTAGATTTTTTGTCCCGAACCTATATACAAATAAACTTAATTGAATTTATAGAAAGATTTGGAGAAGCTTATGTCTAACATAGTAATTTTTAAAAACATGCCGAATGATGATGACTATATTAAATGGATTGATGAAAACCCAAATGGATTTGTATTAAATATAGATCAAACTAAAGACCCTTCTAAGATTTGGAAAGATTATCCCAAAATACATTTTGCTAATTGTAACCAACTAAATAAAAGGCCGGGGCGCACAACTGGAAAATATTTCAAAGTTTGCTCAAACTCAATTGAAGAACTTGAAAAATGGAGCCTGGATGAATACAGGAGAGAACTAACTCCATGCGGAACCTGTAAGAAAAACGGATTACCGGTAGGACGGCTCATGGGAATACCAAATTTTCAGGTAGCTTCTACCCTGTCCTTAAAATCTAATATAGACGAACTCGAAGAATGTTTAGCCTCCGAGACTAATCCAGAAAAGCGAACCGAAATTGAAACTTTGATAAAAGCCCGTCAAGGGCAAGGCAGATTCCGGCAAAAACTACTCGAACTGTATCCGAACTGCCCGCTAACAGGTCTAGATGTTCGGTCTTTACTTATTGCCAGCCATATCAAACCTTGGAGCAAATGCAATAATGAAGAGAGGTTAGATCCCTTCAATGGACTGATGCTCGCACCCAATATTGACGCATTATTCGATAGCGGACTGATTACGTTTGATGCCGACGGTACGATAAAAATCAGTCCGAAAATCGATCTGGAAAATCAAAAGCGGCTTGGAATTTCTCCCGATATGAAATTAAAAATCGAACCTGAAAGCGAAAAATATTTCGAGTATCACCGCAACCATGTTTTCCAAAAAGAAGAATAAATAGTGTTGAACAGTCCGTTGATTTAAGGTTGTCTGAAAACGATTTAGCGAACCTCGCTATATCCGTTTTCAGATGACCTTTTTGCGTCCTTTTGCGTATAAAGACCAAACTCGTCGCCGTCATTCTGTATAATTGCCACTTTTAAACTATAATCGACATATTCAGACGGCCTTTCCTGACATTATGACTCGACAAGCCTTTATCCTCAGCGATTGCGAATTTTCCGAATGCGGCGAAAAGCCTTACGCCCTGTTGACCGCGAATCCGACGAAGGAACACCACTTCATCGCCCAAACCGAGCAGCGGCAGCACGCGCATAATCCGCAGGTCAGCCCTCAGAATCAGAATGTTTACAAGCTGCCTTTGTCCATATTCCATACTGGTGAAAAAACCCGTAGCAAAGAACAAAACCGCAGCGAAGCGATAAGCGTCAACATCATCGGCAACTTGGCGGCGAAAAACCTCTATACGCTGACCTTTGTCGAAGACTCCGCCAACCAATATAATCTGGAAAGCTGGTTCAACCGTCATGAAAGCGGCTACGAAGAAGCCTGCAACCACCTGCGCACCCTGCCTGCAGACCGTCTGAAAACAACTACGGCAAATACCGATACCGTCAAAGTACCGGATGCGTTGTGGCGGATATTACGGCTGAAATTCCTCGGTATCCTGCGCAATCCGCACAACCATAAAAACCTGTTTGCCCACCGCCTACATCAAACACTTCGGGCGCGGCTGCCGGAAGTCGGTTTTGAATTTGTCCGCTTGATCAGCAAACGCGACCCCAAGCGCATCGAAGCCATTATACAGGACTACCGTTTCACTTTTCTCGGCTATGTCGATTGGCTGGGCGGACTTTACGGTATGTTGAGCGAAGGCGTGGCACAGCCGTCGTTGTTTGAACGGCTGTTTTGTAATATCTTTGCCAAACCCGAAGCCGTGAAAATCGAATTGTTCCGCTATCCGGAAAACACGGGGCTATGCCTGTTTGGCGACAGCAGTTTCTGCCTGCAAGCCTCGGCCAAGCTATTCAGTGTCGGCGTTAATATCTCGCACGATATGTTTGCCGTCGTCCATCTGCAAACCGACCGTTGGCACGCGTTTAAGAATACCTTTCATCACGACGCGCCCAAACTGCAAGGCCAAGTGCGGATTATCGACAGCGACCAAACCCAAAGATTGCTGTTCAACCGACTGTGCATCCATCAAGCCCATGAAGCCGTGTTCGGCCAAAGCCCGAATATCAAAGATTATTTAGAGGCCGTCTGAAACCCCAAACCAGAAGAAAGCATATGAAAATCACGCCAATTAAAGCCCTAAACGACAACTACATCTGGATGATTCAAGAAGGCAACCATGCTGCCTGCGTCGATCCATCCGATGCCACGCCCGTTTTGAAATTCCTCGTCCACAACCGCCTGATGCTGGCGCAAACATGGATTACCCATCCGCACCCCGACCATACCGGCGGCGCAAAAAGCTTGTTCCATGGCTTTTTAGAATCCCCAATCTATGGCGAAAGCGACATCGACGTGGCGACGCATACCGTCACCGCAGGTACGCAGTTCCCGTTTGGCGAAGGCTTGGTTACCGTTTGGGCAACCCCCGGCCATACCGACCGCCACATCAGCTATCTGTTGGAAAATTCAGACGGCCTGCACGTTTTCTGCGGCGATACCTTGTTTTCCGCCGGTTGCGGCCGCGTATTTACCGGCACAATCGAGCAGCTTTACGACAGCTTCCACCGATTCAACCAGCTGCCCGAAGAAACACTGTTTTATCCGGCGCACGAATACACCGCCTCCAATCTGCGCTTTGCCCAGCACATCGAGCCGGACAACATCGACATTCAGACGGCCTTGGCCGCAGCCGAACACACGCCGACACTGCCTGTCAGCCTGGCGCACGAGCGCAAAGTCAATCCGTTTTTCCGCGTACACCTGCCCCAAGTTCAGGCACGCGCCGAAGAATTGAGCGGACGAAAATTAAACAGCGAACTCGAAGTCTTCGCCGCTTTGCGTGAATTGAAAAATCAATTTTAATTGGGCTTAGGTCCCTAATAAATAAGGCCGTCTGAACAATATCTGTTCAGACGGCCTTTATTATTGAGGGATTATTCCCACTCAATCGTGGCAGGCGGTTTGCCGCTGACATCATAAACCACGCGGTTGATGCCTTTGACTTCGTTGATGATGCGGTTGGACACGCGGCCAAGCAGCGAGTAAGGCAGCTCAGCCCAGTGGGCAGTCATAAAGTCGCTGGTAATCACGGCACGCAAGGCTACGACGTAATCGTAAGTACGGCCGTCGCCCATCACGCCGACGGATTTCACAGGCAGGAATACGGCAAATGCTTGGCTGGTCAGGTCGTACCAAGATGTGCCGTTTTCATCGGTAGTATTGCGCAATTCTTGAATAAAAATATCGTCTGCTTGACGGAGCAAGTCAGCATATTCTTTTTTCACTTCGCCCAAGATACGCACGCCCAAACCCGGGCCCGGGAACGGATGACGGTACACCATTTCGCGCGGCAGGCCCAAAGCGACGCCCAGTTCGCGCACTTCGTCTTTGAACAAATCACGCAAAGGCTCAAGCAATTTGAGCTTCATGTTTTCAGGCAGGCCGCCGACGTTGTGGTGGGATTTGATGGCGTGGGCTTTTTTGGTTTTCGCGCCTGCGGATTCGATTACGTCAGGGTAAATCGTACCTTGCGCCAACCATTTGGCGTTAGTGAGTTTTTTCTCTTCAGCGTCAAAGACTTCGATAAATTCCGCACCGATGATTTTGCGTTTTTTCTCCGGATCGGTCACGCCGGCAAGTTTCGCCAAAAATTGCTCTTCGGCATCAACGTGAATCACACGTACGCCCAAGTTGCGGGCAAACATGTCCATTACCATTTTGCCTTCGTTCAAACGCAACAAACCGTGGTCAACAAACACGCAGGTCAGTTGGTCGCCGATAGCGCGGTGAATCAACGCGGCTGCTACGGAAGAATCCACGCCGCCGGACAAACCCAAAATCACTTCGTCGCTGCCGACTTGTTCGCGGATTTTGGCAACGGCTTCTTCGATGTAGTTCGGCATGGTCCAGCTTGGTTGTGCGCCGCAAATATCCAAGACAAAGCGGTTCAACAACGCGCGACCTTGTTTGGTGTGGGTCACTTCAGGGTGAAATTGGATGCCGTAGAATTGTTTCTCAGCGTTTTCCATCATGGCAATCGGGCAAGACGGGGTGTCGCCGATGACAGAGAAGCCGGTAGGCAGTTTGGAAACTTTATCGCCATGGCTCATCCATACGTCGAGCGTATTAGGCGCATCATCTTGAATGCCGCGTGTCAGCTCGCTGTCGATGGTTTTAACTTGTGCATAACCGAATTCGCGTTGGTTGCCCGGGCTAACTTCACCGCCCAAGTGGTGCGCCATAAATTGCATGCCGTAGCAGATGCCCAAAACCGGAATGCCCAAATCAAAAATACCGGTATCGGCTTGATAATCGGATTCGTAAACGGAATTAGGGCCGCCGGAGAGGATGATGCCTTTCGGGTTGAAGGCTTTGATTTCTTCCAAAGGCATGTCGAAAGAATGCAGTTCGCAGTAAACATGGGCTTCGCGCACGCGGCGGGCGATCAGCTGGGTAACTTGCGAGCCGAAGTCGAGAATAAGGATTTTGTCTTGGGTCATGGAGGAAACTTTGCAAAATGTAAGAAAACGGTGCGGCCGATAGGGTAAATTTCAAATTTAAACCACAATAAAAAAGGCCGTCTGAAGCGGCGGATTATACCATTGTTCAGACGGCCTTTATAGGGCAAAACCCAAATCTCTCATCTTTCTATTTTGTGTGTTTCTCAGGAATCATATCGCTGCGCGAGAGCAACAGCAGGCAACCCAACACGACCATGCCGATGGCCAGCAACGGCGAGAGGTAAATCCAGTAGCTCATGTGCAGATAAATGGCTGTACCGATATAAACCAACATCGGGCCGGAAACAATGGACTGTTTGTTGATGCCGTCCATAATCAATACGGCAAAGCCCAAAATAATTAATACACCGGCAATCATTGTCGATGTCGCAGGCAAAATATCCGTAGCGCGTAAAAACCAAATCGCGCCAAAGATAATCAAAAACAAAGGCAGAAAAAGTGAGGGGCGGGACATAACAACGCTCCGTAAAGGTTTCAGACGGCCTGTATTATTGGGTGCGTCGGCCATGCAGGCAAGATATAAAAATGCAATCTTGTGTGTAATTATGCAAAGGTTGGCACAACAAAAAGGCCGTCTGAACCGTGGCAAACCGAAATCAAATATTTCAATTTATCCTGTTTCAGACGGCCTTTTAAATCATCAGGCTTTGCCGGTGCTGCCGAATCCGCCTTCACCGCGCTCGCTGGCGGCAAACTCGTCCACAACCTTAAACGCAGCTTGGACAACCGGCACAATCACCATCTGCGCGATGCGTTCCATCGGCTCGATGGTAAACGCTTCTTTACCACGGTTCCACAAAGAAACCTTCAATTCGCCTTGATAATCCGAGTCAATCAAACCGACCAAATTGCCCAAAACAATACCGTGTTTATGACCCAAGCCGGAACGCGGCAATAAAACGGCTGCATACGCAGGGTTGGCCAAATGCACCGCCAAACCGGTCGGAACGAGATACACATCACCCGGCTGCAATACAACAGCTTCATCCAAGCAGGCACGCAAGTCCAAACCGGCGGAACCGGGCGTTGCATAAGCAGGCAGGGAATCGGCCATTTTCGGATTTAAGATTTTCAGTTCGACTTCGGTTTGCATGACGGGACTCCGTATTGTTCTATATTGGAAAGGGCTACGATTATACACAAATGCCCTTGAGGCCGTCTGAAAAAACGGAGTATGATTCAGTCAGACCTAAGGAGAAAAATCATGGATCTGCACAATATCCGCGAAGATTACAGCAAACGCGAGCTGTCGGAAGCCGAATGCCACGCCGACCCGATTGTCCAATTCGAGCAATGGCTGAACGAAGCGATTCACGCCGAAGTCAACGAGCCGACCGCGGTCAACGTTGCCGCCGTAGGCGAAGACGGCAGGCCTAACAGCCGTATGGTACTACTGAAAGAAGTCAACCCCAAAGGCTTTGTTTTCTTTACCAATTACCACAGCCGCAAAGGCCGCTCCTATACGGCACACCCTTTTGCCGCCATGACTTTTTTCTGGCCGGAACTCGAACGCCAAGTGCGCATTGAAGGACGCATTGAAAAACTCGACGCCGCCGCTTCGGACGAATATTTTGAAAGCCGCCCCTACACCAGCCGTATCGGCGCATGGGCAAGCGATCAAAGCGAAGTGATTTCCAGCAAAGCCGTCTTGGTGGCCAAGGCCGCGGCCGTCGGTGTCAAACATCCCCTGCATGTTCCCCGCCCGCCGCATTGGGGCGGATACCTCGTTATTCCCGACCGCATCGAATTCTGGCAAGGCCGCCCCAGCCGCCTGCACGACCGCATCCAATACCGCCTGGTTGACGGCAACTGGATACGCGAACGCCTTTCGCCATAATTTTCGGATTTTCAAACAAAAATTTACTGGTTGAGTTACAATACAGCCTTTCATCGGCAGGCCGTCTGAATCTGATTTTCAGACGGCCTTTTCCCCCAATCCAACCCCTGCCGCAAATGCCGCAGAAGAACCGCTTTTTCAAGCGAGTTAGGAAAAATCATGTCCAAACAGCCTTCCAGCAAACGCCAATGGCGCGACGGCGTATCATCTACCGCCAAAAAACCTTCCAAACCGGCCAAATCCTTTGCCAATAAAAAACGTCCAGACGACGAGCGCAAAACATCAGGCAAACCTTACGGCCAAAAAGTTTCAGACGGCCCCAAAGCTCAAAATACCGCCCCAAAACAACGTGCCGCCAAAGCCAAAAAACTGGTTGTCCGCAACCCCAACCAAAAAATCATGGAGCACGCCCGCGATTTGAAAGAACGCCGCAGCGACCTTTCACGCTTTGAACCTGAGCGCCTGCAAAAAGTCTTGGCCGCTTCCGGCGTCGGCTCACGTCGCGAAATGGAAGAATGGATCAGCAACGGCTGGGTAACCGTCAACGGCCGCGTAGCCCAACTGGGCGAAAAAGTTACGCCCGATGACCATGTTACTGTCAAAGGCAGCATCATCAAACTCAAATGGGCAGACCGCCTGCCACGCATCATCCTCTACTACAAACAAGAAGGCGAAATCGTTTCCCGCGACGACCCGCAAGGCCGCGTCAGCATTTTCGACCGCCTGCCGCAAGCAGCCAGCAGCCGCTGGGTGGCCATCGGCCGTTTGGACATCAATACCAGCGGCCTCTTGATCCTGACCACTTCAGGCGAACTCGTTCAACGCTTTGCCCACCCCAGCTTTGAAGTCGAACGCGAATACGCCGTACGCGTATTGGGCGAGTTGACCACCGAACAAATGCGCGTCCTGACCGAAGAAGGCGTCATGCTCGAAGACGGCTTGGCTAAAGTAGAACGCATCTACGAACAAGGCGGCGAAGGCGCGAACAAATGGTACAACGTCGTCATCAAAGAAGGCCGAAACCGCGAAGTACGTCGCATTTTTGAAAGCCAAGGCCTGACCGTCAGCCGCCTTGTCCGCGTAGGCTTCGGCCCCATCGGCCTGCCAAACCGCCTAAAACGCGGCCAGTTCTACGAACTCAATCCGGCAGAAGTCGCCAACATCATCAAATGGGCAGATATGCTGCTGCCAGGCGAACGTCGCCGGAAGAAAAGTTAATGTAAGATAATTCGGGGCTGAGGCCTTTACAAAATCGTCTCAGCCCGACAAAATCTTGCCCAAGTCATAAACATAGTGGGTTAAGTTTAAACCAGTACCGCATTACTCCGCCTTGTCCTGATTTAAACTTAACCCACTATTCACACATTAAAATTCAAAAAAAGTAACTCAGCGCCAGCGTTAACTCTGCCAATACACTGCCATCAACACTTTTAACAATCAGCATGTGATATTTCCCAGGAGCTTAAATCATGCCCCGTTTCTTCCTGAAAACCATTTCCATACTCACTTTAGCGGCTTTGACTGCGTGTTCCGGTCCACTCGACCGATCAGACTCGTCAACCGAAAATCTTCAGGGCGCACCGGACTCAACATTGCCTGCTGCTGCCGTTGCTGAAGAAAATCTGTCTCTTACAGAAAACACTGAACGCTACCAAGAACAACCTGACCAACCGGTTAAATCCGTTGCTCAAGAACCTGTTTCCACATTCAGCATCGATGTCGATACCGGCAGCTACGCCAACGTCCGCCGATTTCTGAACAGCGGCGAACAGCCGCCTACAGATGCTGTACGAATTGAGGAAATCATCAATTACTTCCCTTATAACTATCCACTGCCTACTGACGGCCGTCCATTTGCCGTTCACACTGAAACCATTGATTCTCCATGGCAACCGGAAGCCAAGCTGATCAAAATCGGTATCCAAGCACAAGACACGGCAAAGAAAGATCTTCCGCCTGCCAATCTTGTGTTCCTCGTGGACGTATCCAGCAGCATGGATGAAAAAAATAAACTTCCGTTGGTTCAAAAACGCTGCAGATCTTGACCCAACAATTACGTCCTCAGGACAAAGTTACCCTGATTACCTATTCATCAGGCGAAGAGCTGGTACTTCCGCCTACATCAGGTTCAGAGAAAGAAACCATCCTGAAGGCCATCGACAAACTGAAAGCCGAAGGCTCGACTTCGGGCGAATCCGCTTTACGCATGGCCTACGAAGAAGCGCAAAAAGCCTTTGTACCCAACGGCATCAACCGTATCCTGCTGGCAACCGATGGCGACTTTAACGTTGGCGTATCTGATACCGAGACGCTCAAATCCATAGTTGCCGAAAAACGTAAAACCGGCGTTTCACTCAGCACGCTAGGCTTCGGTACAGACAATTACAACGAAGACATGATGGAACAAATTGCCGATGCAGGCGACGGCAATTACAGCTATATCGACAATGAAAAAGAAGCGAAAAAAGTTCTGCAGCAGCAACTGACTTCCACGCTTGCCACCGTTGCGCAAGATGTCAAAATCCAAGTCGAATTTAATCCTGCCACTGTCAAAGAATACCGCTTGGTCGGCTACACCAACCGCACCTTGCGCAATGAAGACTTCAACAATGACAAAGTAGATGCGGGCGATATCGGCTCAGGCCACAGCGTGACCGCCATCTATGAAATCATTCCGGCAGGCAAAAACGGCTGGCTGAACGAATCACGCTATCAAAAAGCCCCTGCCGTCAAAGGCAGTAAAAACGAATACGCCTTTGTCAAAGTACGCTACAAACTGCCCGGAGAAAAAGACAGCAAGTTGATGGAACAAGCAATTCCCGTTGGCAGCAAACTGCTGGAGCAAGCCGATAAAGACACCCTACTTGCCCTTGCCGCAGCTTCCTATGCCCAAGCCCTGCGCGGCGGTGAATACAACGGCAAACTGGGCTGGAGCGACATCGAAAAAATGGCGCAGCAAGTCCAAGGCAACGATCCGTTTGAACTGAAATCGGAATTTCTCCAATTGGTACGCATTGCCGCCGGTAGCGAAAAGAAATCAGGTCCTTTGGTTAAAGAATAAAACCTGAAAAAGGCCGTCTGAAAAATATTCAGACGGCCTTTTAATTAAACTTTTTATTTTTCCGATTTCAACACCCGTTGACGGCGGGTTTCACTCAATACCATGCCCGCGCTGACGGAAACGTTCATGCTTTCTACCGTGCCAAACATCGGAATCGATACCAGCATATCGCAATGCTCGCGCGTCAGGCGGCGCATGCCTTCGCCTTCATTGCCCATTACCCAAGCCACGCTGTCAGGCAGGTCGCAGTGGTAAAGGTCGGAGTCGCCGCCCATGTCTGTGCCGACAATCCAAATGCCGTATTCTTTCAATTCACGCAAAGTACGGGCAAGATTGGTTACGGTAATATACGGCACAGTTTCCGCCGCGCCACAGGCAACTTTGCTGACGGTCGCATTCAGGCCGGCGCTTTTGTCTTTGGGCGCAATCACGGCATGTACACCCATCGCATCGGCAGTACGCAGGCACGCGCCAAGGTTGTGCGGGTCGGTAATACCGTCTAATACCAGCAAAAACGGCGGTTCGCTCAGGTTTTCCAACACATCTTCCAAATGAACATGGTTTTTGGAAGCATCGATAAATCCGACCACGCCCTGATGACGCGCCCCTTTGCTGATGGCATTCAGGCGGTCGGCATCAGCAAAATGCACGCGTACGTTTTCAGAGGCCGCTTTATCCAATACATCGCGGGTGCGCGCATCAGATTTGCCCTCTTGGATATAGAGTTCGGTAATCGATTTCGGGTTTTGCCACAAACGGGCATTGACGGCGTGAAAGCCATAGATGAGTCGTTGGTTTGCCATGTTTTTGCTTTATCAAAAAATTTAGATGGCCATTATAACAAGTAAGGCCGTCTGAAAATTTTTTATTTCATCAAATAACCGAGTATGCCCGAAGTGCCAACGCCGATTAATACCGTCACCAACATCGAAAACCGGCTGGCCACCAATACCGTCAAAGCAATGGCAATCAACTCATGCGGTTTGTCCGACACAAAATAAGGCGCAATTACAGAAATCAACACGCAGCCCGGCGCAGCCTCCATCACCACTTGCGCGCGACGGCTCAACATACGGTTGCGCAATGCAAAAAAGCCGATTAATCGGGTTGAATAAGTAACGGCCAACATGCTTAAAAACAGCAAAAACGATTGCAGCGACAACAAATCCTTCATTTTTGCTCTCCCCACACATACGCCGCCAACAAGCCCGACAACGTCCCGGCCGGAACATACCATGCGCCATCCACGGTCAAATAAGTTGCGCACGCCACAATCAAGCTGACAAACCAAGGGCGTGAAGCCGCAAAGCTCTTCCACATACCGCGCAGCAACACTAAAAACACCGCAGGAAACGCCATGCCGAAGCCCCAAGCCGCCACATCGCCGAACATCGGGCCGACTGCCGCGCCAAACGCCGCAAAACCAATCCACGTTACATACAAAATAAAACACACGCCGGCATAAAACGGCATATTGAATGCAGGCAAACCTGCCGCCTTACGCTTTTGAATTTCAGCAAATGCCATTGCCCAGCTTTCATCACACATAAAAAACAGCGCGGGCATCGCCTTTTTCAGCGGCATATCCCTCATATACGGCGCAATCGCCGCACCCATCAGGATATGGCGCGAATTAATCATAAACGTAACTGTTGCAATCAGCATAATTGGCAAAGGATTTGCCCACAAATTGACTGCGGCAAATTCCGAACCTCCGGCAAAGTTCATGCCCGTCATCAACAGCATTTCCAGCCAGCTCATGCCCTTTTGCCCGCCCTGCATGCCCAAAATCAGCGCCCACGGCAACAAGCCGATCAGCATGGGGGAACATTCTTTGATACCGCGCAGAAATTCCGATTGAGGAGAAGCAGTGTGATTCATTTTGATTGAAACGGTTTATTAAAAAGAAGCGACGTATTATAAAGCAGGCCGTCTGAACAAGGGTATAATACGGAAAAATTAGATTTATTTACGGAAACCAATATGACCCACACCGTCCATCTGCAGTTTGAAGAAATTGACAATACCGTGTTGCAACGCCTGTGCGGCGCGCTCGACAGCAATCTCGAAGCCTTAGGTAAAGCCCTTGATATCCAAATCAGCCGCCGCTTCGAACATTTCACCTTCATGGGCGAACTGGCACACGCCGGCCGCCGTGCCTTGCTGTCGCTTGCCGAAGCCGCAGAAAAAGGCGACTTAGACGACAACGCCATCAGCCTAGCGGCCGTTGAAGCCAAAACCGCAGATGAAAAACACGAAGAGAAACACCACGACCAACAATACTATTTCCGCACCAAACGCGGCAGCATCGGCGGCCGCACCCCGCGCCAAAACGGCTATATCCGCGCCTTGCTCAACCACGATGTCGTGTTCGGCTTAGGCCCTGCCGGTACGGGTAAGACCTATCTTGCCGTTGCCGCCGCCGTCGATGCCATGGAAAAACATCAAATCGAACGCATCGTTTTGGTGCGCCCAGCAGTCGAAGCAGGCGAAAAATTAGGCTTCCTGCCGGGCGATTTGGCGCAAAAAGTCGATCCCTACCTGCGACCGCTTTACGATGCGCTTTACGATTTGATGGGTTTCGACCGTGTAACCAAACTGATGGAAAAAGGTTTGATTGAAATTGCGCCGCTGGCCTATATGCGCGGCCGCACCTTAAATGGCGCGTATGTCATTTTGGACGAAGCGCAAAACACTACGCCCGAACAAATGAAAATGTTCCTGACCCGTATCGGCTTCGGTGCCAAAGCAGTCATTACCGGCGACATCAGCCAAATCGACCTGCCGCGCAACATCAAATCCGGCTTGAAAGATGCACGCGAAAAACTGCGCGATGTAGAAGGCCTGTATTTCCACACCTTCACCAGCGAAGACGTCGTCCGCCATCCTTTGGTGCAAAAAATCGTCGAAGCCTATGAAGCTGCCGAAGAACAAGCCGAAAAGAAAAACGGCGAATAATCTTTTCAAACACTTAAGGCCGTCTGAAAATCAAATTTCAGACGGCCTTACTACATCATTCTCCCCATAATACTGCTATAATCCGAAAATCAAGTAAAACAACGACTTCAAAAGGAAAAATATGACCCTCAAGCCACCCGTCCGAATTGCCGTTACCGGCGCGGCAGGCCAAATCGCCTACGCCACCCTCTTCCGTATCGCCGGCGGCATCATGCTCGGACGCGACCAACCCGTTATCCTACAGCTGCTCGACCTGCCGCAGGCACAACAGGCATTGCGCGGCGTGATTATGGAAATGCAGGATTGCGCCTTCCCGCTCCTTGCCGACATCTTCGCCACAGACGACCCCGAAGTCGCCTTCAAAGATGCCGACATCGCCCTCTTGATTGGAGCGCGCCCGCGTACGCAAGGCATGGAGCGCGCCGACTTGCTGCACGCCAATGGCGAAATTTTCAAAGTACAAGGCGCGGCGTTGAACAAAGTTGCCAATCGCAACGTTAAAGTCCTCGTTGTCGGCAACCCGGCCAATACCAACGCCTACATCGCCATGAAATCTGCACCCGACATCCCTCCGGAAAATTTTACCGCCCTGATGCGTCTCGACCATCACCGCGCCGTCAGCCAAATTGCCGAAAAAATCAACCGCCCGATTACTTCCATCGAGCAAATGTGTGTCTGGGGCAACCACAGCCCGACTATGTACGCCGACTACCGCTACGCCACCAGCAACGGCGAGTCCGTCCAAGACATGATTACCGAACCCGACTGGAACACCGAAGTCTTCATGCCGAAAATTGCCGGACGCGGTGCCGCCATTATTGCCGCACGCGGTTCATCATCCGCTGCCTCTGCCGCCAATGCCGCCATCTACCACCTGCGCGACTGGTTGCTCGGCAGCAGTGGTAAATGGATAACCATGGGCGTTCCATCCGACGGCTCTTACGGCATTCCCGAAGGTTTGATTTTCGGCTTCCCCGTCATTTGTGACGAAGGCAGCTACCGCATCGTCCAAGGCTTGGACTTGTCGGATGAATTCAGCCAAAAACGTATCGCCGCTACGCTGGCCGAATTGGAAGAAGAGCGTTCAGCCATCCAGGATCTACTCTAAAACAAAGGCCGTCTGAAAACCAAATTTCAGACGGCCTTTACTGTACAGCCTTATTCCGCCATATCAATACACAAATATTTCAATTCCAAATATTCGTCCACACCATATTTACTGCCTTCACGTCCCAAACCGCTGCGTTTTACGCCGCCAAACGGTGCTACTTCATTACTGATTAAGCCCGTATTGATGCCGACCATGCCGTATTCCAAGGCTTCGCCGACGCGCCATTGACGGGCGGTGTCAGAGGTAAAAAGGTAAGCTGCCAAACCGTATTCCGTATTGTTCGCAGCCTCGATAACTTCGGCTTCGGTTTCAAAACGGAACACCGGACACAAAGGTCCGAAGGTTTCCTCGCGAGCTACCGCCATTTGCGCCGTAACGCCGCTTAAAACAGTCGGCTCAAAAAATGTTCCGCCCAACGCGCTGCGTTTGCCGCCAGTCAGGCAAACCGCGCCTTTGGAGAGCGCGTCGGCGATGTGCTGCTCGACTTTCTCCACCGCTTTTTCCTCAATCAATGGCCCTTGGTTGACGCCTTCATCCAAGCCGTTGCCCAATTTGAGCGCAGCCACTTTTTCACTTAATTTGCTGCAAAATTCGTCGTAAATGCCGGATTGAGCGTAAACGCGGTTGGTGCAGACGCAGGTCTGACCGCTGTTGCGGAACTTGCTGGCCAGAGCGCCTTCAACGGCTTTGTCCAAATTGGCATCGTCAAACACGATAAACGGCGCATTGCCGCCCAGTTCCAAACTGAGTTTTTTAATGTCTGCCGCGCTGTCGGCAAAAATCTTCGCGCCGACTTCGGTTGAGCCAGTAAAGCTGATTTTGCGCACAGTCGGATTCGTGGCAAATTCATGGCTGATTTCCGAAGCACTACCGCTGACAACAGGCAACAAATCCTGCGGCACGCCGGCTTCATAAGCCAAAACGACCAATGCATACGCACTCAAAGGCGTGAGCGATGCAGGTTTAACTATCATCGCACAGCCCACCGCCAAAGCAGGCGCAGCCTTGCGCGCAATCATCGCAGACGGGAAGTTCCACGGCGTAATCGCAGCGGTAACGCCGACAGGCTGTTTCAGTACAACCAGTTTTTGCGACGCTTTCACACTTGTCAGCACATCGCCGTCAATCCGCCGCGCCTCTTCCGCAAACCAGCGCACAAACGAAGCCGCATAATCAATTTCACCACGCGCCTCAGTCAGGCTTTTGCCCTGCTCCATCGTCATGATACGCGCGAGTTCTTCTTTGTTTTCTTTAATCAAAAAATACCAGCGCCACAACACATCGGCCCGCTCCAACGCAGTTTTTGCCGCCCATAATTTTTGTGCCGCCTCTGCCTTTTGAATCAAAAGCTTCAGGCCGTCTGAATCAGTCTTACGGACAAACGCCAAAGCCTCACCTGTTGCAGGGTTATCAACTTTAATGGCATCTGGAATCGGAGAAAAGGAAATATCGGGATGATTGAGCAAACGTGCAAAATCTTTCATGAGAAACGACCTTTCTAAAACCGAGGATATACGTTCATTATCATATTCATACCATGAAAGCGCAACTGAATCGCAAAATAAGACAACAGCAAAGGTCGTCTGAATATCTTATAGCCGGCCTTTGCTTTAACGACATCATATCTATCTTAATAACGAATGAAATACGATTATTAATACCCTACCTCAAAAGGATAAGACACATGTATTACAACTATTTGCTATAATACAAAACTCATCTCGACCCTCATCTAAAATTCCATTTTCAGACGGCCTTTGTCTGTTTATAAGGCCGTCTGAAATATTTTCCGTCCATCCTCTTCTGCCGAACCATGATTCCATCTGATTTCATTGACGAGCTTTTGTCCAAAGTCGATATTGTCGATATTATCGACGAACAGGTTCCGCTGAAGAAAGGCGGGGCGAACTATATGGCCTGCTGTCCGTTTCATAAGGAAAAGACGCCATCGTTTTCGGTCAGCCCGACCAAGCAGTTTTACCATTGCTTCAGTTGCGGGGCTCATGGTTCGGCGATTGGTTTTGTGATGGAACATCAGGGGCTGTCGTTTCCGGAGGCGGTGCAGTTTTTGGCTGATCGCGTCGGTATGACAGTGCCTAAAGTTCGCGGGCAGGAAGACAACCCCGAAATCCGTGCCGAACGTAAAAAAAAGCAACAAACTTTGGAAGAAACGACGGCGGCGGCGGCGGATTTTTATGCGCAACAGTTGAAATTCAATCCGGTGGCGAAGGCTTATTTGGATAAGCGCGGCTTGAGTGCGGAAGTCATCGCGCATTATGGTTTGGGCTATGCGCCTGACGGTTGGCAACCTTTGGCGCAAGTATTCCAACCCTATCCGAATACTGCGTTAGTGGATACGGGTATGGTCATTGATAACGAAGGCAAACATTATGACCGCTTTCGCCATCGGGTTATGTTCCCCATCCGCAATCCTCGCGGACAGGTCATCGGCTTTGGTGGCCGCGTATTGGATGACTCCAAACCCAAATACCTGAATTCTCCCGATACCCCTTTGTTCGATAAAGGGAAAAACCTTTACGGGCTATATGAAGGGCGTGCTGCCGTAAAAGAGGCAGGACGGATTTTGGTGGTCGAAGGCTACATGGACGTGGTCGCATTGGCGCAGTTCGGCGTCGGCTACGGCGTAGCGGCTTTGGGTACGGCAACCACGGCGGAACACGTCAAAATCCTGATGCGTCAGGCCGACAGTATTTATTTTTGTTTTGATGGCGACAGCGCGGGACGTAAAGCGGCTTGGCGCGCGCTGGAAAATGCGTTACCGCAATTAAAAGACGATAAATCGCTGCATTTTCTATTCCTACCCGAAGAACACGACCCAGACAGCTACATCCGTGCCTATGGCAAGGCTCAATTTGAAGATGCCTTGTTAAACCAAAGCAAGCCCCTATCGGAATACTTTTGGGAACATCTTTCAGACGGCCTCAACCTCAATACGCAAGAAGGCAAAGCAGAATTGGTCAAAACCAGTTCTCCGCTTTTAGCGCAAATTACCGCGCCGGCATTGGGCTATCTCCTGAAACAAAAACTTAGTGAGTTGGTGGGTATTGATCCTGACAACCTCGCCCAGTTACTCGGACAAGAAGCGCCCAAGCGGCACGTCAAACAAAAAAGTTACAAACTGCCGCCTATTTCTGTCAAACAGCCAACCATGCTGACACTGGTTCAAAGACAGATACGAAGCCTCTTGATAAATCCGGCTTGGGCTTCATATATAGACCTGCCCGATTATCTGGCGTTAAGCGGCGATTTTGCCTGCCTTGCCAATTTGGCCGAAACCATCAAGCATCACGACACGACTCCTGCAACTGCACAAGTGTTTGAATATATGCGCGGTTCGCCCTATGAGGAAACCGTCAATCAAATCTTTTTATCGACCCTTCACTCTGAAGAAATGGAAGGGGATAACGAAGAAGATTGCGAAAGTTTCCAAATCGGCATGAAAAAGTTGTTAAATGAATTAAAATACAGTCAAATCGAAACTTTAAAGCAAAAAAGTATTCAAACTGGTTTGACTGAAAATGAAAAAAGACTATTGCTGTCGCTTTTGACGGCAAAGCAAAACTAACCCCTCAGGCCGTCTGAACAATCTAAACACACGCTGCGAAACATGACACGCAGAACACTCCATCTGTAATATTTTCAGACAGCCTCAGAGTATTAAAGTGAAATCTGATTTCACAACAAAAAGCTCTGCTCCGCCTTCAGGTACGGCCACATCACCGTAAACCGTCGGCATCCTATCAACCTAGAGAGCAATCCATGTCTAAAAACCAAAACTACGAAGAATACCAAGACCAAGATGACAACCGTCCCTTGAGTATCGAAGAGCAGCGCGCGCGTCTGCGCCAACTCATTATCATGGGTAAAGAACGCGGCTACATCACTTATTCTGAAATTAACGACGCTCTGCCCGACGATATGTCCGATGCCGAACAAATCGACAACATCGTCAGCATGATTTCCGGCTTGGGCATCCAAGTAACCGAGCAAGCCCCCGATGCTGAAGACATCCTCTTGAGCGACAACGCCGCCGCCATGACCGACGACGATGCTGTTGAAGAAGCCGAAGCAGCACTCTCCAGCGCAGATTCAGAATTCGGCCGCACAACCGACCCTGTGCGTATGTATATGCGTGAAATGGGGCAAGTCGATCTGTTGACGCGTGAAGACGAAATCATCATCGCCAAAAAAATCGAAAATGCACTGAAAAACATGGTGCAGGCAATCTCCGCCTGCCCGGGTTCGATTGCCGAAATTCTGGCGTTGATCGAGCAAGTCCGCAACGACGAAATCCGTGTGGATGAGGTCGTTGAAGCCATCATCGACCCTAATGAAGTTTTGTTGAACGAATTGGGCTTAGGTCATTTGGAAAATGCCAAACCTGATGATGAAGAAGGTGAAACCGATAGCGATGATGAAGATGGCGACGAGGAAGATGAAGACGATTCAGGTAACGACTCTGAAGCCATATCCGCCGCCCATTTAGCCGAACTGAAACAAAAAGTTTTGGAACACTTCGCCTTTATCGAGAGCGAATACGGCAAAATGATCAAGCAGTTGGAAAAACACGGCAGTCAGCACGCCAACTACCTGAAACACCGCGATGCCATTGCCAACAAACTGTTAGAAGTCCGTTTTGCCACACGTCAAATCGAAAATTTGAGCAGCAACCTACGCAGTCGCGTTGAAAACATCCGCAAACTCGAACGCGAAATCCGCGATATCTGTATCGACCGCGTACGTATGGAACGCGACTACTTCATCGAAAACTTCCTGCCTGCTATTACCGATTTGGAATGGGTTGAAAAAGAAGTAGCCAAAGGCCGTGTATGGGCAAACGCATTGGATCGTTTCCGCCACGCCATCCTAGAAAAACAAGCCGAGCTGGCCAATATGGAAACCGAAACCCGCATTTCCATCGAAGAGTTGAAAGAAATCAACAAAAACATGGTACTGAGCGAGAAAGAAACCTCAGCAGCCAAACAGGAAATGATTCAGGCCAACTTGCGTTTGGTTATTTCCATTGCCAAAAAATACACCAACCGCGGCTTGCAGTTCCTTGATTTGATTCAAGAGGGCAATATCGGTCTGATGAAAGCGGTGGACAAATTCGAATACCGTCGCGGCTACAAGTTCTCGACTTACGCCACATGGTGGATCCGTCAAGCGATTACCCGTTCCATCGCCGACCAAGCGCGTACCATCCGCATTCCGGTTCACATGATTGAAACCATCAACAAAATGAACCGTATCTCGCGCCAATACCTGCAAGAAACCGGTGAAGAACCTGATTCCGCCAAACTGGCCGAGCTGATGGAAATGCCGGAAGACAAAATCCGCAAAATCATGAAAATCGCCAAAGAGCCGATTTCCATGGAAACACCGATTGGCGATGACGACGATTCGCACTTGGGCGACTTCATCGAGGATGCCAACAACGTTGCACCGGCAGAAGCTGCAATGTACACCAGCCTGCACGAAGTAACCAAAGAAATCCTCGAAAGCCTGACGCCGCGCGAAGCCAAAGTGTTGCGCATGCGTTTCGGTATCGATATGAATACCGACCACACTTTGGAAGAAGTCGGCAAACAATTTGACGTAACCCGTGAACGTATCCGTCAAATCGAAGCCAAAGCCCTGCGCAAGCTGCGCCACCCTACCCGCAGTGACCGTCTCCGCAGCTTCCTCGACAGTGAAGAAAACAAATCATAAAAGCAAACCGCAGGTTGAAAGACCTGCGGTTTTTTTTGAAATACGAAGGCCGTCTGAAAACCAAATCTCAAAAGATTTAATGGTTTCAGACGGCCTTAAATTTATTTTGATAATTTATTTGGCCTCAATGGTTTTCTTTTTCGGACGGCGGCGGCGACGTTTGGGTTTGCTGTCAGTTGATCCACTTTGTTTCTGACGTTTGTGCTCATTGGCCACAGTCATTTGCTGACGGGTTTCCTCATCGGCATGTTGGAAAGTTGTCCACCAAGAAGCCATCTCTTCATCAACCTCGCCAACCTCGCTACGCAAAATCAGAAAATCATAAGCAGCTCGGAAACGGGCTTGTGATAGCAGGCGATACGGGCGCGCGCCGCGCATATTGTCAAATTGCGGCTGAAATTGCCAGATTTCACGCATGGTTGCAGAAAATCGTTGCGGTACGCCCCAACCTTTCTCTACCGTATCACGCATGGTGTTCATCGCATCCATCAATGCAGGGACAGGTTTTTGACCATGGCTTTGATTGCGTTGCCACATAGCGTTTAGTGTCGGCCATAATACCGCCGCCAATACAAAACCGACAGAAACGGACTTATCCGCACGAAGACGCTCGTCGGTATTTTTCAAAGCCAACATAATCATACGTTTGTCGGCTGCTTCGGCAGTTTTCAAGGCATCTAAAAGCGGATGGATGCCTTCGGGAATACCCAAATCGTTCAACCGTTTCAAACAGGCACGGGAATGGCCGGAAAACAGGATTTTCATGATTTCGTCAAAAAGACGAGCCACCGGCTCATTTTTCAGACGGCCTGCGTATTCGGCAATCGGCAAAGCAGTTTGCTCTTCTACTTCAAAGCCCAACTTACCCGACAAACGGACGGCGCGAAGAATACGGACGGGATCTTCCTGATAGCGTTCAGCAGGATTACCTATCATCACCAATTTCTTATCGGCAACATCAGCCACGCCTTGATGGAAATCCCAAATTTCCTCTTTAATCGGGTCGTAATACAGCGCATTGCAAGTAAAGTCGCGGCGCATGGCATCTTCTTCAATGCTGCCGTAAGTATTGTCCTTCATAATGCGGCCTTGCGCATTCTGCTGAACCTTATCGCCACCGCGAAACGTCGTCACTTCAATAGTTTCGGGGCCAATCATCACATGAACAATTTGAAAGCGGCGGCCGATAATACGGCTGCGGCGGAATATTTTACGGATTTGCTCCGGCGTGGCATCGGTTGCAATATCAAAATCTTTGGGTTCAACCCCGAGCAACAAATCCCGAACGGCTCCCCCTACAACATAAGCCTGAAAACCGGCTTCATGCAGGCGTTTGGCAATTTTCTCAGCGGCAAAGCTCAACATATCCGCATGGATACCATGTTGCTCAAGCGGAATAATCTCCTTTTCGGGCAACGACTTGACGTGTTTTTTAGGCAACACTTTATGCAGCCATTTTTTTAACATAAGCAGCTCTTTTCACGATAAAAAAGGCCGTCTGAAACTTGTCCGGCTTAAGCCTTTGCACAATATCCTGCCGTAGATTAAAGACAAAACATTGAGCAAAGGCTTCAGACAGCCTAAAAAAGACGTGCCATTATACCTTATGGAAGTTCGATTAATTAGCGTATTGGCAAAAAATATCGGCTATAATGACGGTCTGACAACGATTCAGGCAAAACATCATGTACCACTACAAATCCGAAGCTACCCAATTCCTCGACAAACTCATGTCCGACCATCCCGAATTAGAAGCGCAACGCCTCGAAAACCGCCATTTACTGTGGGATGTAACCCTTAATCCGGCCGAACAGGCTGAATTTGAAGCGGCCAAAGTCAACAAAAAACCTTACACCTACTATCAAGACTAACCCGTATCGGTATGACGACCAACACCCACAATACCGATCCGGCGTTACAGCAGTACCTCAACAGCATCGGTCAGCACGAACATCCCGTTTTGACCGCATTGCGTGAGCGTACCCAATCACATCGTCTGGGAAAGATGGCCATCGCCCAAGAGCAGGCAGCCATGTTGGTGTGGTTGGCCAAATTATTGAATGCTAAAAAATATTTGGAAGTTGGTGTCTTTACCGGTTACAGCAGCACCGCCATGGCGCTTTCCCTCCCCGAAGACGGCAAAATCACGGCTTGCGACATTAATGTAACCTTTACCGATATTGCCCGAGAAACATGGCAGGCAGCAGGTATAGCGCATAAAATCTCGCTTCATCTGCAACCAGCTTTGCTGACTTTGGACGATTTGATTGCGCAAGGCGAATCGGAAAGCTACGACTTGGCACTTATCGATGCCGACAAACCGCCTACGCCAAAATATTTCGAACGCTGTTTGCAACTGGTACGGAGTGGCGGCGTGATTGCCATCGATAATATCTTGTTGGGTGGGCGCGTCATGAATGAAGCTGCCGAAAATGATCCGCCAAGCTTGGATATCCTGCGCCATTTCAACCAAAATCTGCCGCGCGATACACGCATTATTCCCATTACCCTGCCTGTCGGCGACGGTTTGACACTGCTACTAAAAAAATAAAACGACACAATCCGATGAAAACATTATCACATTCCCTGTTTCTTTTGCCGCTTACTCTATTGGCCACATCGTGCGCCGTTTCCCATCCTCTTCAACCAGCCGATAATCCTAACTTCGTCCTGCCGGATATTCCGCGTGAGCCTTTGCCTGAAAAAAGTATTCCCTATCCGCGTTTGGACGCACAAACCCAGATTGACCACTTAGGTATACAAATTGCCCGACTGGAACGCACGGTTGAAGAATTAAATCAACGCTTGCACACATTGGAACAACAACGGACTATCAAACGTCCGACTACTTCTGCTTCCAATCCCAAAGCCCAGCGATTGGACGACCGCAAGCTGAAAATGAACTATTTGGCAAATGGCGGCGGCGTGCCGTCTGAAACAGACTCAGCCGCACAAAACGAATTACGCCTTTATAATCAGGCGCAAAAATACTATCAGCGTAACAACTATTCCGCCGCAGTGGCCATTTTGAAAGAGGCTGACGGCGGCAATGGCAGCGAAATTGCCCGCCGCAATATGTACCTGCTCCTGCAAAGCCAACAACGTCTGGGCAACTGCGAATCCGTTATCGAAATCGGCAACCGCTACGCCAACCGATTCCGCAACAGCCCGCAAGCTCCCGATGCCATGTACAGCATCGGCCAATGCCAATACAAACTGCAACAAAAAGACATCGCCCGCAGCACATGGCGCAAACTGATACAAAGCTTCCCCAACAGCGAAGCGGCAAAACGCGCTTCCATCAGTCTCAAACAAAGATAAACGTTCAGACGGCCTTGTCATCCCCAAGGCCGTCTGAATATTTTTTTACCCTTAATCCATTCAAGCAAAAGGAACTCTTCATGATCCAAGTCGGCATTATTATGGGCAGCAACAGCGATTGGCCGGTGATGCAGCAGGCAGCACAATTTCTCAAAGAATTCGGCGTTGAATACGAAGCGCGTGTCGTCTCTGCACACCGTACGCCTGATTTGATGTTTGAATACGCCGAAACCGCACGCGAACGCGGCATCAAAGCCATCATTGCCGGCGCAGGCGGCGCAGCGCATTTGCCAGGCATGGTTGCAGCCAAAACCACGGTGCCCGTCTTGGGTGTTCCCGTGCCCAGCAAATATCTGCGCGGCGAAGACTCCCTGCTTTCGATTGTACAAATGCCCAAAGGCGTTCCTGTTGCCACATTTGCCATTGGCGAAGCCGGTGCGGCCAATGCAGCGCTGTTTGCTATTTCACTTTTGGCCAATGAAAATCCTGAATTGGCTGAAAAATTGGCGGCTTTCCGTGCCAAACAAGAGCAAACCGTTCTAGCCATGGAATTGCCTGAAGCATAACTGACAAAGGCCGTCTGAAAGTTGTAAAGGGAAACTTTGATTTCGTTTTACGATTGTTTAGACGGCCTTAGTGTTTTATCAAATTGAATTAATGCCATGAAAACCCTAGCATTCATCCTACTCTCCACCCTGCTTTGCGCCTGCCAAAGCCCAAGTACTCCTACTCAATCAACTGCCATCCCATCTCAGCAACAAGCCCAAGATACAAATGGAAACCTGATTATCTTCTATGATGCCCAAACCGGTTCTGCGCCATTGCTAAAAGCAGTGAAAACCTCGGGTGCAAGTTTGATTTATGAATACAAAAACCTGAACGGCATTGCTATTCGTCCGTCTTCCAAGACCAAGATTGAAGATGCCATTGCCTATTTCAAAAAAATAAATGGCGTATTGTCGGTCGAACAAGACCGACTGCTTAAACTTCAATAAATAAACTATTTTCTAACCAAATAAAAAAGGCCGTCTGAAACGTATCACTACGATTTCAGACGGCCTTAACCTTTTCAATAAATTAAATCATGCCTCTGCCTTGCGCTTTTGGCTTGGCTTGGCCGAATTCCAATTTACTCAGCGCAGATAAATAGGCTTTGGCAGTTGCCACCAATACGTCGGTATCCGCACCTTGGCCGTTGACCACACGGTCGCCACGTTGCAGGCGGACGGAAGTTTCGCCTTGGCTTTCTGTACCTTGAGTTACCGCATTGACAGAGTAAATCTGCAAGGTTGCGCCACTTTGTGCTACGCTTTCAATGGCTTTGAAGATGGCATCAACAGGGCCTGAGCCGCTAGCGGAAGCGTGTTTTTCTTCACCGCGAATACTGAACACAATATCGGCGCGCGGCTCTTCACCAGTTTCAGTGCTGATTTTTTGGGAAATGAATTTGTAGCTTTCGGTATTCATATTGCCCATTTCGTCAGACACCAAAGCGTGCAGGTCTTCATCAAAGATTTCGCGTTTCTTATCCGCCAGCTCTTTGAAGCGTGCAAATGCCGCATTCAACGCCTCTTCACTTTCCAACTCAATACCCAAATCTGCCAGCTTGGTTTTGAAAGCATTACGGCCGGAGAGTTTACCCAAAGTCAGGCGGTTGGTTGACCAGCCAACTGATTCGGCAGTCATGATTTCATAGGTTTCAGGGTGTTTCAACACGCCGTCTTGGTGGATGCCTGATTCGTGTGCAAAGGCGTTTGCGCCGACTACTGCTTTATTTGGCTGAATCGGATAGCCGGTAATAGTAGATACCAGTTTGGATACTGGCACGATTTGCGTGGTATCAATGCCGGTTTCCAAGCCGAAAAGGTCGTGGCGCACTTTCAACGCCATCACGATTTCTTCAAGGCTGGCATTACCCGCACGTTCACCCAAACCGTTGATGGTACATTCCACCTGGCGCACGCCTGCCTGAACAGCGGCCAGCGAGTTGGCAACCGCCATACCCAAGTCGTTGTGGCAGTGGGTCGACCAGACTACTTTGTCGCCGTTGGGCACGCTTTTGATGATGTTACTGATACGCTCGTACCATACGGAAGGGATGGAGTAGCCGACAGTATCGGGAATATTGATGGTGGTTGCGCCTGCCTCGATAACCGCCGTAAAGATTTTGGCGAGAAAGTCCAAATCCGAACGCACGGCGTCTTCGGCAGAAAATTCCACATCGTCAGTATATTCTTTGGCAATTTTCACCGCTTTGACCGCCGCATCGATGACCTGCTGCGGCTTCATTTTCAGTTTGTGCTCCATGTGGATGGGGCTGGTGGCGATAAAAGTGTGAATACGTTTTTTCGGAGCAGGGGAAACAGCTTCGCCTGCTTTGCGCACATCGTTTTCAACGGCACGCGCCAATGAGCAAACTGTAGATTTAGTAATGATTTTGGCAATCGCATTAACCGATTCAAAATCGCCCGGGCTGGCGGCGGCAAAACCCGCCTCAATCACATCCACGCCCATTTTCTCCAACTGGCGGGCAATGCGGATTTTCTCCTCTTTGGTCATGGACGCACCGGGCGACTGCTCGCCATCGCGCATGGTAGTGTCAAAAATAATTACACGATTGGTCTGTGTCATTTCTGTTCTCTCCAGAGATTCGTTTTTTTGTAAAAAAGCATTCAAATCAAGCGGTCTGCCTTGCGCTTCCGCCAAAGCGGTCAGTTTTTGCAACTGAGCCAAAGGCAGGGAACCGCGTGTACGCCATTTGTAGATAGCCGCAGTGGTCGCAGCATTTTCCGGGTCGTGCTGTTTCAGGGCTTCGGCCAGCGCGTTTACACCGCCAAAATAGGCAACCAAACGGTCAATGTCTAATTGCATGATGTTCCTTGTCCAAATCTGATTAAGATTATTGAGTTCTGGTTTTGCATTATACTCATTTTAGACAAAACGACAATCTATTTTTATCAAAATATTGGTATAAATTTTAAAACTTGAAAAATTTTTATACATTTTGTCTAATTTGGACTATTAAAAGCTCCTCTCAAACCGAACACATCCTAAATATAGTAAACTAATCCCCTATTTCCCCGATTTGAAACACATTATGCCCCATACCATCCCTACCAACCGCTCCGACATCGAATGGCGCAACGAAAGTACACAAAAGCCACCCAAGCAGGCGGTTTACATACAAGGAGCAGGCGCAACAGAAATCTTAAAAAATGCCCACGCGCAAACTGCAACTGTTTGGACTGGCGATTTTCACAATGCCAAGCAAGTCTTATCTGCAATGAAAAAACGTATCCGCAGGCCGTCTGAAAAAAAGAAAGGCGCACCTGCCGATATTCAGACGGCCTTTCATGCCCACCGTATGAAACAGGCGCAACAAAGCCGTTTGCTCAATATGCTTGCCGTTGAAATTCAACCGAATTTTCAACTGGGCAATGCACGCGCACCCGACATCTACGCCGCTCTGTGCGATGTTTACGACACACCAAACGACAAGCCGTTTCTTTTACCGCTGAATCAATTACTGGGCTTTATTGGTGCGCACGAGTGGCACAAAAAAGGCATAGACATTCCGCAGTTAGACGGAAAAATCCATGTTCCTTTCGGCGTATTCTCTCCACTGCGTGGCGAATATTTGGATTTAATCGCCCAAGCGCCACTCGCTCCCAATATTCAGACGGCCTTTGACATCGGCACCGGCTCAGGCGTTATTGCCGCAATTTTGGCCAAACGAGGCATACCCGACATCATTGCCACAGACACCAACCCCAAAGCAATTGCCTGCGCCATAGCAAACCTCGAACGCCTAGGCTTGGATAAAGCCGTCAACATCCAATCGATTGATTTATTTCCCGAAACTTGCGCCGACCTTATCGTCTGCAATCCGCCTTGGCTGCCGGCAAAACCGACCTCGGCTATTGAGACTGCCCTTTACGACCCCAATCATGCCATGCTGACTGCGTTCCTCAACGGCGTACGCCAGCACTTAAATCCAAACGGCGAAGCTTGGCTGATTATTTCCGACTTGGCAGAACACTTGCATTTGCGCGATAAAGACTTTCTAAACCAATGCTTTCAGACGGCCTCGCTCAATATAGTCGATATTTTGAAAACCAAACCGCAACACAAAAAAGCAATAGATGAATCCGATCCTTTGGCGTTTGCCAGAAACAAGGAAACTACTTATCTATACCGTTTGAAAGCGATATAAAATCAAGGCCGTCTGAACATTTAGACAGCCTTTAAGCATTTCTATAAAAGAAAACGGCATATCCGTAAAGATATGCCGTTGATGGGAGCAGGGACTGCTATATTTGGCAGTGGTTTGTGTTTTAGTCCTCTTGCGCCGCTGTTTGCAGGTAGTTTGGCAAACCAACTTTGCCAATCAATTCCTGCTGAGTTTCAAGCCAGTCGATGTGTTCTTCGTTGATGTCTTTTTGTTTTTCCAACAAATCACGGCTGACGTAGTCTTGTTGCTCTTCTGCAAGAGCGATGGCTGCAACCAGAGCATCATGTTTTTCATACTCTTTTTTCAGATCGCAGGCAATGATTTCTTCGGTAGATTCACCGATCAACAGTTTACCCAATTCTTGCAGATTAGGCAGGCCTTCCAAGAACAAAATACGCTCGATTAAATCGTCTGCGGATTTCATTTCGCGGATGGATTGTTTGAAGAAGTGTTCGCCCAATTCTTCAAAGCCCCAGTTTTTCAAAATGCGGGCATGCAGGAAGTATTGGTTAATGGTAATCAGCAACAAGCCTAAGTTTTTGTTCAATTCGCGGATAACTAAGCGATCGCCTTTCATATTCAGCTCCTTGTATGTTATACGCTAGATTACAGTTGGCTTTGGTAGTAGTTGCCTTCGCCGACCAATTCGATCAGACGCAGTTGTTGTTCCAACCAGTGAGCGTGATCTTCTTCAGTGTCTTTCAGTTGGGCAATCATCAAATCGCGGGTAACGTAGTCTTGAGCTTCTTCGCACAACTTGATGCCTTTTTTCAGCGCATCGCGTACTTCGTATTCAGTGTTCAAGTCTGCTTTCAGGCAAGAGATTACGTCAGTACCAATGTTCAGTTCGGCACGGGTCATTTTAGGCGTACCGCCCAACATCAGGATACGACGGATGAAGTCTTCGGCGTGAGTGGTCTCTTCTTCCATCTCGTGGTTCAAACGTTCAAACAGTTTGGTGTAACCCCATTCAGAGTACAGGCGAGAGTGGATAAAATATTGGTCGCGAGCAGCCAACTCACCAGACAATAATTCGTTCATGTAATCAATAACTGCTTGGTTGCCTTGCATAATTCTTTCTCTTTCTTTTAAAAGTTGATAATCACGAATGAAGATTCGTGTGTTGTTATGGAATGAGGTAATTGTATGCACAAGTAGCACTTTTGACAAATTTTCTATTTAAAATACAAACAATTATCAAAAAATTTAACCTGCCTAAAAGGCCGTCTGAAAAATTAATCCCCTGTTTTTAATAACAATTTTTTGACATTAATATTAAGAATCCATTGCATTATTCAAAAACATTTACATTTGTTAACCATAAATAAAAGCAAATAATCCAACAAAATCAATCAAATTTAATTATGAATTATTCTCAACTGCTTTTGCCTCATTTTTTTGAATCTTCTACTCCGTCAATACTTAGGAATCGTGCTATAATCGCCAGTTATCTTTTTTTTAAGCACCTAGCTGAAACACATAAATTATCATGAAACAAATCCGCAATATTGCCATCATCGCCCACGTCGACCATGGCAAAACCACATTAGTTGACCAGTTGCTGCGTCAGTCCGGTACATTCCGTTCCAACCAGCAAGTCGAAGAACGCGTCATGGACAGCAACGATCTTGAAAAAGAACGCGGCATTACCATTCTTGCTAAAAATACCGCCATCGAATACGAAGGCTACCACATTAACATCGTAGATACCCCGGGACACGCTGATTTTGGTGGCGAGGTGGAACGTGTATTGGGCATGGTTGACTGCGTCGTACTGTTGGTTGACGCACAAGAAGGCCCTATGCCGCAAACCCGTTTCGTGACCAAAAAAGCCTTGGCTTTGGGTCTTAAACCTATCGTTGTTATCAACAAAATCGACAAACCATCTGCCCGTCCAAGCTGGGTTATCGACCAAACATTCGAATTGTTCGACAACTTAGGCGCAACCGACGAACAATTGGACTTCCCTATCGTCTATGCTTCCGGCCTGTCCGGCTTTGCCAAACTGGATGAAAACGACGAGAGCAGCGACATGCGCCCTCTGTTCGAGACCATTTTGAAACACACGCCTGCACCAAGCGGCAGCGCGGACAAAACGCTGCAACTGCAAATTTCCCAACTGGACTACGACAACTACACCGGCCGCCTCGGCATCGGCCGCATCCTGAACGGCCGCATCAAACCCGGCCAAGTCGTTGCCGTCATGAATCATGAAGAACAAGTCGCCCAAGGCCGCATCAACCAGCTGTTGGGCTTCCAAGGCTTGGAACGCGTACCTTTGGAAGAAGCTGAGGCCGGTGACATCGTGATTATTTCCGGCATTGAAGACATCGGTATCGGCGTAACCATTACCGACAAAGACAATCCCAAAGGCTTGCCTATGTTGAGCGTGGACGAGCCGACCCTGACCATGGACTTTATGGTCAACACTTCTCCTCTTGCCGGTACTGAAGGCAAATTCGTGACTTCCCGCCAAATCCGCGACCGCCTGCAAAAAGAATTGCTGACCAACGTTGCCCTGCGTGTTGAAGATACAGCTGATGCCGACGTTTTCCGCGTTTCTGGCCGCGGCGAATTGCACTTGACCATTTTGTTGGAAAACATGCGCCGCGAAGGCTTTGAATTGGCAGTCGGCAAACCGCGCGTGGTATTCCGTGAAATTGACGGTCAAAAATGCGAGCCTTACGAAAATCTGACTGTGGATGTGCCGGATGAAAACCAAGGCGCGGTCATGGAAGAACTCGGCCGCCGCCGTGGCGAATTGACCAATATGGAAAGCGACGGTAACGGTCGTACACGTTTGGAATACCATATTCCTGCACGCGGCCTGATCGGTTTCCAAGGTGAATTTATGACCTTGACCCGCGGTACCGGCTTGATGAGCCACGTTTTTGACGACTATGCTCCGGTTAAACCTGATATGCCAGGTCGTCACAACGGCGTCCTGGTTTCTCAAGAGCAAGGTGAAGCTGTTGCTTACGCCCTGTGGAACTTGGAAGACCGCGGCCGTATGTTCGTTTCTCCAAACGACAAAGTCTACGAAGGTATGATTATTGGTATTCACAGCCGCGACAACGACTTGGTGGTAAACCCTCTGAAAGGTAAAAAACTGACCAACGTCCGCGCCAGCGGTACAGATGAAGCCGTGCGCCTGACTACGCCTATCAAATTGACTTTGGAAGGTGCAGTTGAGTTCATCGACGATGACGAACTGGTTGAAATCACGCCACAATCCATCCGCCTGCGTAAACGCTACCTGAGCGAATTGGAACGTCGCCGTCATTTCAAAAAACTGGACTAATTCTGTTTGATTGATACGTTTTAAAATTGAGGCCGTCTGAAAAGTGTTTTAGAAATCCTAGATTTCATTATTACACTTTCAGACGGCCTTTTATCATCTGTTCAAATAAAGTAAATCGGCATTTCTTCCGCTTGTACTGCTGCTTCATCAGCGCGATCACTTTTACGATATTGCCCCGGCGATATCCCATATTGCTTTTTAAATGCCTTGCCAAAATGCGTTTCCGATTGAAAACCAACCGAGAGCGCAACCGATAAAACCGAATCCGCCGTCTGTTTCAATAATAATGCTCCCTGTTGCAAGCGGATACTGTTTACAAAGGCGTGCGGGCTTGTGCCCGTCTGCTGCTTGAATACCCGCATCAACTGGGCGCGAGATAAGTTGGCCATCGCGGTCATTTTCTCGATATTCCATTCCTCTTCCGGCTTATCCACTACTGCCTGAAGCAAATTCCGCAGGCGTTTGTCCTGCCAACCATTCAGCAAACCGCTTAATTGCGCTTCCCCATTTTTTTCCAAGCTGGCTCGAAGTAGAAATACCAGCAACACCGAAGCCAATGCATTCACAACCGCTACCGAACCGGACAAGGCTTGACCGCTCTCATATTGCAACAATGCCACCAAATACTGCAAAGAAGGATGGTTGATATTCAGCAAAACCGTGTCAGGCAGCCCCGCCATAATATCCGCCTGCGCTTCATATTCAAACCGTGCACAGAAAAGATGCAAAGCCGCATCGCCTCCTGCATGACTTTGCTTGACTTTAAATGCGCCTTTTTCACTCGTCAGCACATTAACACCAAGATTTTCACAACTGCTATCGCTGCTCAAAGTATGCCCTACACTACGCGGGAAAAAAATGACATCCCCCGCACTCAGCAGCCTTGCCTCTTGCTCCCCATCAATTCGGATATAACCCGAACCGGCAGTGACGATATGCACCAAACCATTCGCACGCTTGGGCTCATGCCGCACATACCACTCCCCCCGAAAAAGACATTGAACATCCACGCTGCCTTTTACCTGCGCCAATTCGACCAGCCTATCCAAAATATCCATAGTGTTTTTTACCAATAAATGAGATGTTTTGACGATTTTATTCTTCCAATTATTGCAATAATACACACACTAAACACAAACGGATAGGATTTTTTATCTTATCCACTCACATTAAGAAAGGACATATCATGTTTAAAGACTGGCCTGAACATACCGCCTTGGTAAAAAAAGCATTCGGTGAACTGGGTAAAAACCATCCTAAAATGCTGCAAGCCTACGGCGCACTGGATCAAGCAGCCGCTGCCGAAGCACTGGATGCCAAAACACGCGAACTGATCGCCATCGCCGTTGCCATTACCACACGTTGCGAAAGCTGTATCAGCGTGCATGCTGCCGCTGCAGCTAAAGCAGGTGCAACCGAAAGCGAAATCGCCGGCGCATTGGCCACCGCTATCGCCCTGAACGCAGGTGCCGCTTATACCTACGCTTTGCGCGCTTTGGAAGCAGTAGAAACCCAACGCTAATCGGTTTGTAAAATCAGGCCGTCTGAAAGCCGACTCCCCTTTCAGACGGCCTGATGAAATGCTAGACTGATAAAGTTATCATATTGTTTTCTGTCTAATAGGAGATTGAACCATGAAGAAACTGCTGACCGCCGTACTTTTTGCCGCCGCTGTTGCCACTCCTTTGGCCGCTTCCGCAGCCTCTATGCCTAAGGTTGAAAAAAGCGCGGCACAGCCTGCAAAAGCAAAAGGTGTTTGGATTGATGTCCGCTCTGCCGAAGAATTTAAAGAAGGCCACTTACAAGGTGCACTCAATATTCCGCATGACCAAATCGTTGACCGCATCAAATCCGTCAGCCCGGATAAAAACGCACCGGTCAACCTCTACTGCCGCAGCGGCCGCCGTGCAGAAGTCGCGCTGACTGAGCTGAAAAAAGCCGGCTACACCAACGTAACCAACCATGGCGGTTATGAAGACTTGGTGAAAAAAGGTTTGAAATAAATCTAGCTGATTTTAAAAAGGCCGTCTGAAACTTTTCAGACGGCCTTTATTGCCATTACAGGCAGCAACTTCCAAACCTCAAACGTTTGCTGAGACCGGTTTCGTGAATTAATTGTTTGATAACCAAAATATTGGTGTTATCGGCCAACGCGCGAATGCTGTGCGCCTCCATCGGCTCAAGACGGATAACTTGCAAGCCTTCGGTCTGCAAAACTTCGTCCACCGTTTTGATTTCGGCTTTGCCGTTTAAAACCAAAAGCAAAATAATCGCATCCGCCTCATATGCCGGAATTTCATTATTCTTCTGCAGTGAAAGCTGAACAATCTCTTGATTGCCGTCTGAAGCAATCACGCCGCCCAATAAAGCTTTGGGGTCTAATTCATAATGTTTCATTATTATCCTTTCCGCCCAAACGTTGCCGATTCATGGACAATCGCTCAAGCAAACCAGTACAATACGGCCCATCTTACCGATAGACACAATATTGTCACATGAACATATTAATCTCAAACGACGATGGTTATCTTGCGCCCGGTTTGGCTGTTTTGGCAAGAGTATGTGCAGAATTTGCCAATGTCAGGGTGGTTGCGCCCGAACGCGATCGCAGCGGCGTCAGCAATTCCCTGACTTTAGACCGTCCTTTACAACTGAAACAGGCGGAAAACGGGTTTTACTATGTGAATGGCACCCCTACCGACTGCATTCATGTCGGCCAACACGCCCTTGCCGATTTCAAACCCGACTTAGTTTTGTCCGGCATCAACAACGGCGCAAACATGGGCGACGATACGCTTTATTCCGGTACGGTTGCCGCTGCGACGGAAGCCTACCTGATGGGCATACCCGCCATTGCTTTCTCCCTCGCCGACTCCAGCGCCCGTTATTGGGAAACCGCGGAAAAAGCCGCTTGGATACTGCTTTCCTACTTTCTCAAACGCCCTATTTCCGAACCCATCTTATGGAACATCAATATCCCTGCCGTCGCACCTGAGGATATCCAAGGCATAAAAATTACACGGCTCGGCCGCCGTCATCATGAACAAAGCATTGTTCCCATGTATAATCCACGTGGCGAACAAATTTATTGGATTGGGCCGGTCGGCGATGTTTCCGACAGCGAAGAAGGTACCGACTTTAGCGAATGCGCATCCGGCTTCATCACGATTACCCCCCTGCAAGTCGATTTGACTGCCTACGGACAAATGGAGCAAACCGCTTCCTTTTGGTCAGAAATCCCTGCGCCTTAACAGTCCCTAACAGCCGAACACTTGAGAAACAAGCATATTTTTATTATGATATGCCCCGACGAGAACAATTACCCGAATACGAAAGTCATTAACATGTTGAAAAAAAGTGTATCTTATGCCGGATCGGCAGCTTTGGTTTTATTACTTGCAGCCTGTGCCAGCCAACAACCGGCTCCTGTAGTCGTCGGCACACAAAGCGGTGGTTCAACAACAAGCTCTACCGCTGACAATCCTTACGGTGCAGCGCCTTACAATACCAACACCAGCCCAGCGGCAGATGCTCCATACACTCCGCCGGTAAGTACACCTGCTCCAACGTACAACAGCGGCAGCACCGGCACTTACACGCCTTCTTATGCGCCTGTTGATATTAATGCAGCGACACATACCGTTGTTCGTGGTGATACCGTTTACAACATCTCCAAACGCTACAACATTACCCAAGACAATCTGCGTGCATGGAATAACTTGGCCGACAACACCATCAGCATTGGTCAAACCCTCCGTGTGAAACCTGAAGGCTACGTTGCACCTGCAGCTTCTGCAAGCAAACCTTCTACTCCAACAACTACAACTACTGCTCCGACTCCAAGCACGCCTGCCAATACACCGACCGTATCTACCGGCAGCAGCCGCAACGTCAGCGGCATCACATGGCAGCGTCCGACTACCGGTAACGTTATCGCCAACTTCGGCGGCAGCAACAAAGGTGTGGATATCGCCGGTACGCAAGGCCAGCCTGTTGTTGCAGCGGCAGACGGTAAAGTCGTTTACGCAGGCTCAGGCTTGCGCGGTTACGGCAACTTGGTCATCATCCAACACAACTCCTCATTCTTGAGCGCATACGGTCACAACCAACGCCTGCTGGTTAATGAAAACCAAACCGTGAAACGCGGTCAAACCATTGCGCACATGGGTAATACCGATGCATCCCGCACTCAGTTGCACTTTGAAATCCGTCAAAACGGCAAACCAGTCAATCCGGCAAATTATGTTGCCTTCTAAGCTGATTCAAGCAACCTAATTTCAATTCAATCCCTGCCTAAATATCATTTAGGTAGGGATTGTTTGTACCGGTTTCCCATGAAATTTCATCTTCCTCTTCTTTATACCCTGCTATTGGGCGGTTGCGCCGCGTTTTTGCCATCATTGGACGAACGCACCCAAAGCAGTTATCTTGACATCCCTTCAACGCCGCGACTGGACAGCGCCTTAGGTATTCCTTCTACCCCCTCCAAGGCCGATATTTCCCATATCTATCTGCTGAACGATGCCCATGAAGCCTTTGTTGCCCGAGCAGCCTTAATTGAAGCCGCCGACCATACTCTTGATTTGCAGTACTATATCTGGCACAACGACATCTCCGGCAAGCTTTTGTTCAACCTGATTCATCGCGCGGCCGAACGCGGCGTCCGTGTGCGTTTGCTTCTGGACGACAACAACACCAACGGCATGGATGATCTCCTGCTGGCACTCGACAATCATCCCAATATCGAAGTCCGTCTGTTTAATCCCTTCATTTTCAGAAAATGGCGTGCGCTCGGCTACGTTGCCGACTTTCCGCGACTTAACCGCCGAATGCACAACAAATCCTTTACCGCCGACAACCGTGCCACCATTTTGGGCGGACGCAATATCGGCGACGAATATTTTAAGGTTAACGACGATACCATCTTTGCCGACCTCGATATCCTCGCAACAGGACGCGTAGTAACAGAAGTGTCCCAAGACTTCGACCGCTACTGGGCAAGCCATTCCGCCTACAATGCAAGTAGCATAATCAAACGGGGAAACCTGCAAAAAGGACTAGCCGAACTTAATTACACCGACCAAGATAAAAACCAAACGCTCATCCGCTACCGTCAAAGCATTGAACACTCCAACCTCTATCAAAAAATACAGAGCAACCTTATGGAGTGGCAAAGTGTCAGCACACGCCTGATCAGCGATGACCCGGCCAAAGGCTTAGACCGTGACCGGCATAAACCGCCTATTTCCGAACGCCTACAAGACGCCCTCAAGCAACCTGAAAAAAGCGTTTACCTTGTCTCACCCTATTTTGTGCCCACAAAATCGGGCGTTAAAGCCATAGAAAAGCTGATTCACAACGGCGTGGACGTTACCGTTTTGACCAATTCGCTCCAAGCAACCGACGTTGCCGCCGTCCATTCCGGCTACGTCAAATACCGCAAGCCCTTGCTTAAAGCTGGGGTCAAACTCTATGAGCTCCAGCCCAACCACGCCGTTCCGACCTCCAAAGACCGCGGCTTGACCGGTAGCTCCGCCACCAGCTTGCACGCCAAAACATTCATCGTGGACGAGAAACGCATTTTCATCGGCTCATTCAACCTCGACCCACGTTCCGCACGCCTCAATACCGAAATGGGTGTCGTCATCGAAAGTCCCCAAATCGCAGGCCAAATGCAGCGCACCCTCGTTACGACCACCCCAAACTACGCCTATCAGGTAACGCTTGGCAATTACAATAAACTATACTGGTATGACCCAAGTGAAAAACGAACTTACGCACAAGAACCAGAAGCCAAATTCTGGAAACGGGTTACTTCAAAAATCCTGTCCATCCTGCCCATAGAAGGATTATTATAGAGACCGTCTGAAAACATAAATCATGCGACCGGAGAAATTCACCATGTCTCGACTCATCTGCAAAACCCTATTTGTTTGTACCACCAGCCTATTGTTGGCCTCCTGCGGCACCACCAGCAAACACAAATCCCACAAGCCGCAAATAACCGCCAGAAAAGTCCAACCTGTCCGCATTTCCCATATTGACCGCACACAAGGTTCGCAGGAATTGATGCTTCACAGCATGGGCCTGATCGGCACGCCCTACAAATGGGGCGGCAGTACCACAGCCACAGGCTTTGACTGCAGCGGCATGATCCAATTCGTCTATAAAAACGCCCTCAATGTCAATCTGCCACGCACCGCACGCGATATGGCCGCAGCCAGCCGTAAAATTTCCGATGACAAATTAAAAGCCGGCGATCTTGTCTTTTTCAATACCGGCGGCGCACACAAATATTCCCATGTCGGCCTCTACATCGGCAACGGCGAATTCATCCACGCCCCCAGCAGCGGCAAAACCATCAAAACCGAAAAACTTTCCACCCCGTTCTACGCCAAAAACTATTTGGGCGCACATACCTTTTTTACTGAATAAATCAAGGCCGTCTGAAAGGTATCGCCACATCATCGATACCTTTCAATCTATTGCTGATGAGTCAAGCTTGATTACAAGATAAGCCCTGCAAAAATTTACCCATAACAAAACACCATCAAGGAAATATCATGCACACAGAATCCGTTCTAACCCTCCTCAAAACCCTGCAAAACCAAATCTGCGCCGCGCTGGAGCAAGAAGATGGCGAAGCCAAATTTGTGCATGAAGCGTGGACGGGGAAACTGGGTATCGGCGAAACCCGCGTATTGAAAAACGGCGCAGTATTCGAGCAGGCCGGTGTAAATTTTTCGCATGTAAAGGGAACCAAAATGCCGGCTTCTGCCACTGCCCATCGTCCTGAATTGGCAGGCGCGGCGTTTGAAGCCATGGGCGTGTCGCTGGTCATTCATCCGAAAAATCCTTATGTCCCGACCAGCCATGCCAATGTGCGCTTTTTTATTGCCTATCCTGAAAATGCCGAGCCGGTTTGGTGGTTTGGCGGCGGCTTTGATTTGACGCCGTTTTATCCTTTTGAAGAAGATATCGTGCATTGGCACACAGTGGTGCGAGACGTATGCACGCCATTTGGCGAATCGGTTTATTCTGAATTCAAACAATGGTGTGACGAATATTTCTACTTGAAACACCGTAACGAAACACGCGGCGTGGGCGGCCTGTTTTTTGACGATTTAAACCGTTGGGATTTCGATACCTGCCTGAATTTTATCAAGGCGGTTGGGGAAGGCTATATCGCAGCGTATCTGCCGATTGTGGCCAAACGTAAAAACACGCCTTATGGAGAACGTGAACGAGATTTCCAACTCTACCGTCGCGGACGCTATGTCGAGTTTAACTTGGTTTGGGACAGAGGCACGCTGTTCGGCCTGCAAAGCGGCGGCCGTACGGAAAGCATTTTGATGTCCATGCCGCCTTTGGTACGCTTCGAGTATCAATATGTGCCGGAAGAAGGTTCACCCGAAGCACGCCTCAATCAATTCCTTATACCGCGCAACTGGCTGGAAGAAGCCGGCAGATAGTTTTACCTATAAGAGGCCGTCTGAAAAGCGATTCTCACTGGTTGAGACTACCTTTTCAGACGGCCTTTGCTTCAATTGCTTTGAATTTGCATACCTTTGCCTATCATGCTGTTTCATCTCTATAGAGTTTTTGAGACAATGCGCCCATATAAAAATCACCTCACAAACCACACTAAAAAGGAATAATCGGTGAAACGCATTTTCTTATTTATCGCAACCAATATCGCAGTTCTGGTTGTCATCCGTATTATTTTGGCCATCTTGGGCATCAACAGTACCGACCAAGTCGGCAGCCTGTTGGCTTATTCCGCAGTCGTCGGCTTCAGCGGCTCGATTGTCTCTTTGCTGATGTCGAAAACCATTGCCAAACATTCGGTCGGCGCCGTCGTCATCGACCAGCCCCAAAGCGAAGAAGAAGCTTGGCTGTTGGCAACTGTTGAAGCGCAAGCCCGCCAATGGAATCTGAAAACGCCCGAAGTAGCCATTTACGACTCCCCAGAGCCTAATGCCTTTGCAACCGGCGCGACCAAAAACAGCTCGCTCATCGCTGTCAGCACCGGCCTGCTCGACCACATGACCCGCGATGAAGTCGAAGCCGTTTTGGCGCATGAAATGGCACACGTCGGCAACGGCGATATGGTAACGCTGACACTGATTCAAGGTATTGTGAATACTTTTGTTGTCTTCTTGGCGCGTATTGTTTCCAGCATGGTGGCGCGCAACAATGACGGCAGTACGTCGCAAGGTACATATTTCATGGTCAGCATGGTATTGCAGATCGTATTCGGCTTCCTCGCCAGCATCATTGTGATGTGGTTCAGCCGCCAACGCGAATACCGCGCCGATGCGGGCGCTGCAAAACTGGTGGGCGCGCCGAAAATGATTGCCGCCCTGCAACGCTTAAAAGGCAGCACCAGCGATCTGCCGCAAACCATGACCGCAATGGGCATTGCCAGCGAAGCCAAAGATTCTTGGTTCAGCACCCATCCTTCTTTGGACAACCGCATCAACCGTTTGAAAAACCGCTAATCGAAAACATCAAGGCCGTCTGAAACATCAATTTCAGACGGCCTTTTTTTATTTCTTCATCAAAGCCCGTTTGATGATAATCATCCAGTCTTTCTTATCCAACAGCGGCCGCTGGTTAAACACGTCATATTTGCAACCGTCCAGTTTCTGCAAAATCAACTGGCCGCCGACAATAATCATGCGCAACTCAAAACCGATTCGTCCTTTGAGGGTTTTGCCCAACGGCGAACCGGCCTTCAGTATTTGAAAGGCACGTTGACACTCGTGTGCCATCAGTCGTTGAAAAGCAAAGTCGGCTTTGCCGGCCGCAATCTGTTCTTCGCTGACTTTGAACTTCTGCAAATCTTCCTGAGGGATGTACACGCGCCCTTTCTGCCAATCTGCCGCCACGTCCTGCCAGAAATTAATCAGCTGCAAGGCAGTGCAAATGCCGTCGCTTTGCGCTATGCTCACTTCATCGGTTTGCCCGTACAAATGCAACATAATGCGCCCCACCGGATTGGCGGACAAACGGCAATAGGCAATCAATTCGCCAAAATTTTCATAACGGTTTTTGACCACATCCTGACTGAACGCCGCCAACAAATCGTAAAACAGCTGCAACGGTAATTGAAACGGCTCAATCGCTTCGTTGTACAAACGCTGCATCAAAGCTGTTTGCGATTTCCCACCTTGTGTAATGCGGTCTAACTCTGCCTTCAGTTCGTCCAGTTGGCGCAGGCGTTCGACTGCTTCGGCATTGCCTTCGTCGGCAATATCGTCCGCCGTCCGCGCAAAAGCGTAAACGGCGTGAACCGGCTTGCGCAAACGGCGCGGCAGCACAATAGAGCCGACTGGGAAGTTTTCGTAATGATTGACTGACATGGGGAAATCCGAAAATTTAAAATAAAGTGTTTTTGCTGACAGGCCGTCTGAAATTCAGACGGCCTTACGTTTGGCCGCAAAGAAATCCTGCAATACGCTTTGGCATTCTTCTGCCAATATGCCGCCCAAAATTGCGGTATGCTTGTTCAGACGTTTGTCGGCAAACAAATCGACCACGCTGCCTGCCGCACCGGTTTTAGCTTCAGCCGCACCATAAATCACACGCCCGACCCGCGCCTGTATCAAGGCAGATGCGCACATGGAGCAAGGCTCTAAGGTAATGTACACGTCGCAGTCTTCCAAACGGTAGTTTTGCAAGGTCTTACCTGCGGCGGCAAGCGCGTTGATTTCGGCATGATGGCTGACATTGTGGTCGCCAATGCAGGTATTGTGTGTCGCTGCGATTGCCTCGCCTTGATATACGATGACCGCGCCAACCGGCACTTCGCCCAATACCGCCGATTGTTTGGCCTGTTCTATCGCCAACCGCATAAAGGTTTCCATATCGCTTTGCGAAGGGAAAACGGCAACAGGCGGATGTTTTTTCAAATCCTCGCACAGCTCCGTCTTTCTCTCCTCGGAAATACGCCGGGCATCCACACCTGAAACCAACGCAGCCAGTTGCCATAAGGTGCTTTTGGTTACGGTCAAACCCGACGCTTTCAGCAATAGAAATGCGTGGACTGCGCCGATTTCCTGTAAATCTTCCAGCGTACAAATACCCAATTCTTTTAGCGCGGTCAATGCTTTAGGGGCAAGTGGTGGCGTAGTCAGCATGGATTATTCCTGAAAATGCTGACGCGCCAAGGCTAAGGCCGTTTGAACATAATCGCTGTCTGCGTAAGGATCTAACGTGTGCGCCAAAGGAATTTTCCGCAACCAGGTCAACTGGCGTTTGGCAAGCTGGCGCGTGGCGATAATGCCTTTTTCGACAAAGGTGTCATAATCGGTTTCGCCTTCGAGATAATCCCAAGCCTGACGGTAGCCCACGCAGCGCATAGACGGCATATCGGCATGCAGTTGCGGATAATCGCGGCGTAAGGCGTGTATTTCATCTAGGAAACCGTGCTCCAGCATACTTAAAAAGCGTTTTTCGATTTGCTGGTGTAACAAATGGCGGTCTTCGGGGATAAGGGCAACCGTGCATAAATCCAATAAAGACGCAGCCTGCTTCTGCTCTGTGAAATGTTCGCTCAAAGGCCTGCCGGTCAGAAGATAGACTTCCAAAGCGCGCTCAATACGCTGGCTGTCATTGGCTTTCAGACGGCCTGCCGTTATCGGGTCAACTTCCTGCAAACGGCGATACAGGCCTGCCAAACCGTGTTCTTTTTTTTCCGCCTGAAGCTGTGCGCGCACCGCCGCATCCGCGCCGGGCAAATCGTTCAAACCTTCCGTCAGCGCATGGAAATACATCATCGTGCCGCCGACAATCAGCGGATAGCGACCGCGCGCATGTATTTCGTTCACCAAGCGCACGCAGTCGCCGACAAAATCCGCCGCGCTGTAACTTTCCAGCGGCGAGATAATATCAATCAAATGATGCGGTACGGCAACAAGCTCTTCGGCAGTCGGCTTGGCCGTACCGATGTCCATGCCGCAATACACCAGCGCGGAATCCAAACTGATGATTTCTACCGGCAACGATCGGGCAATATTTAAGGCCAGTGCGGTTTTACCGCCGGCGGTCGGGCCGAGTACGGCGAAGGCTTTGGGCGCGTTCATAAGAAAACGGAAAAATTAAAAATGCGATTATAGCAAACCCGGGCAAACCATATTTCAGGCCGTCTGAAACATTTGCTCTACATTATCAAAAGCGTTACACTTGCTGCGCCGTTTCAGACGACCTTTTATATTGATTTCAAACCTGCTGCTGCCGTCATTGCGCCGGCAGTCAAGCCGTCAGCGACACTGCGTCGCTGTAAACACGAAAGAACACACTATGACCGTATCTCCCGTAGCCTTGCGCCGTCAAACCGAGCGCAAGCCGCATCCGACTGCGCGTTATTGGAAAAAATGCGATGTCGAGGCTTTATTCGGACTGCCTTTCCTCGACCTCGTTTTCCAAGCCGCCGAAATCCACCGCCAAAACTTCAACCCGCGCGAAATCCAACTTTCCACCCTGCTCTCCATCAAAACCGGCGGCTGCCCCGAAGACTGCGCCTATTGTCCGCAATCGGCACACCACAACACCAATCTGGGCAAAGAGCAGATGATGGATGTGGACGAAATCGTCGAAAAAGCCAAAATTGCCCAATCGCGCGGCGCCAGCCGTTTCTGCATGGGCGCGGCATGGCGCGGCCCCAAACCCAAAGACGTGGCTGTCGTTTCCGAAATCATCAGCGCGGTGAAAGGCTTGGGCATGGAAGTGTGCGGCACCTTCGGCATGCTCGAAGACGGCATGGCGGAAGACTTCAAAAAAGCCGGTTTGGACTACTACAACCACAACCTCGACACCGACCCCGAACGCTACAACGACATCATCCACACCCGCAAACACGAAGACCGCATGGATACTTTGGGCAAAGTTCGCAATGCCGGTTTGAAAGTCTGCTGCGGCGGCATCGTCGGCATGAACGAAACCCGCGCCGAACGCGCAGGCCTGATTGCCAGCCTTGCCAACCTCGATCCGCAACCCGAAAGCGTGCCGATTAACCAGTTGGTCAAAGTGGAAGGCACGCCGCTGGCCGATGCCGAAGATTTGGACTGGACGGAATTTGTCCGCACCATCGCCGTCGCGCGCATTACCATGCCGCACAGTTACGTCCGCCTGTCCGCTGGCCGCAGCAATATGCCGGAATCCATGCAGGCCATGTGTTTCATGGCTGGCGCAAACTCAATTTTCTACGGCGACAAGCTGCTGACTACGGGCAATCCGGACGAAGACGGCGACCGCCTGCTGATGGAAAAATTGAATTTGTATCCGCTGCGCTTTGAATTGGAAGAAGAATACAAAGCCGCTCAGGAAACGCCTAAAATCAAAGTCGACTATTAACCGCCATCATAAAAGGCCGTCTGAAACTTTTTCAGACGGCCTTTTATCGTTATTCAACATTAAAACTTTCAATCTTCCGTACCCATTCTTCCTTTTCCGCCTCGCTCAAAAACGAAGCGCGGAACGAATTCGCGCACAAGGTTTTGATTTCTTCCGCACTCAAATCCAAAGCCTCGGCAAGCGCTTCAAAATTGCGGTTCATATAGCCGCCGAAATACGCCGGATCATCGGAATTGACGGTTACCAACACGCCGCGTTGCAACATACGGCGCAAATTGTGTTTTGCCATTTCAGGGAACACTTTTAATTTCAAATTGCTCAACGGGCAAACGGTCAATGGCATTTGTTCTTTAATCAAACGCGCCATCAACGCCTCATCTTCTTCCGCCCGTACGCCATGATCGATACGGCGGATATGCAGCAAGTCCAAAGCCTCATAAACATATTCCGGCGGGCCTTCTTCTCCGGCATGTGCCACCGTCAACAAACCCTCCGCCCGCGCCTGCGCAAACACGCGCTCGAACTTGGACGGCGGATGCCCCTGCTCGCTCGAATCCAAGCCTACGCCAATGATGTGTTCCTTATAAGGCAAAGCCTGATTTAAGGTTTCAAATGCGCTTTCTTCCGACAAATGACGCAGGAAACACATAATCAAACGCGTGCTTATTCCCCATTGCTGTCCGGCTTCATGACAGGCGCGGACAATGCCGTTAATCACGGTTTCAAACGCCACACCCCGCGCAATATGGGTTTGCGGATCGAAAAATATTTCCGTATGCACGACATTGTCTTCACGGCAACGCTCAAGATACGCGCGGGTCAAATCGTAAAAATCCGCCTCGTGCAACAATACGCCGGCACCGGCATAATAAATATCCAAAAACGACTGCAGATTGTGAAAATCATAAGCCTGCCGTACCGCATCGACATTTTCATAAGGAATTGCTATATGGTTGCGCTTGGCGATTTCAAACATCAGCCCCGGCTCAAACGTCCCTTCGATATGAACGTGCAACTCGGCTTTGGGCAGGGCTTGGATAAATTGTTTGATATTCATATTTTCTCTGATTTTCTGTTTATATTTAATATTGAAGGCCGTCTGAAACTTTCAGACGGCCTTTGACCATTTATCTGTTAAAAACCATTTTCCATCATGATTTCGCCGGGGATGCGGTTGCGGTGCATAGCGTAGCCCAAATCCATCAAGGCTTGGAAAGTGTCTTTGACCATTGCCGGATTGCCACAGACCATAAAGCGCGTATCGGCCTTGGTGAACTTGAAGCCGACTTTTTCTTCCAAGCCGCCATTCTTCAGCAATTCGGGAATCCGTTTGCCACTCAATGCGCCTTCCGTTTCCTCACGCGTGGTGACTGGCACCAAAGTGAATTTATGGAAATATTCTTCAATCAGCGGATGCTCTTTCAAATCGGCAAGGCGCTGGTTGAAAATCAACTCGTCGGCGTAAGAGACGGAATGCGCCAAAACCAAACGGTCGAAACGCTGCCAAATTTCAGGCTGCTCAATAATAGAGAGGAAAGGCGCAATGCCTGAACCCGTGCAGAGCATAACCAAATCTTTGCCGTCGGGGAAACGCTCGGGCAAGAGGAAACCGGTAGCCGTTTTATCCAGCAAAATAGTATCGCCCTCTTTCATCGCAGCAAAACGCGCCGACATCGGGCCGCCTTCGATTAATACTGCGAAATACTCAAGCGTATCGGCGTATTCGGCAGACACGACAGAATACGCGCGCCAAATAAAGCCCTCGCCGTCACGGAAACCAAGGCGCGAAAACTGCCCTGCCGAAAAACGGTAGGACTCAGGGCGGCTGATGGCAAAAGTCATCAGCTTGGGCGTATAGTGTTTGATCCACAAGACTTTTTCTTCTGTAAACTTGGCTTCTGGAGAAGCTGCCATAATAGGTTTCCTTGATATTCGGTATCAGTTTCAAATAGGGCTTATTATAAAGATTCAAAAGGCCGTCTGAAATATTTATTTTCAGACGGCCTTTAAGATTATTCACGGCGCAAACGGATATTGATGCCTTTTTGTTCCAAAATCAAATCGTTACCATCAAAACGATAGTTCCACACGCTTTGTTTACGCAAAAACGCATCTTCCAGCTTCATGTCTTCACACAGCATCATACTTACCGCAATATGGCCAAAATCAATTTTGTCCGCTCCGATTACATTCGCTTGAAACATCATACCGTTGCAACCCATATTGCCATAAGCCTTAGGCATTTTGCTGAAATCCAAATAGGCGTTTTTATCTGCCAATTCTTTTTCAGTGAATTTATTGAAAGCGACAACACGCCATTTAGCGGCTAAAGTAGGCATTTTCATTTGCTTTGATTCAGATGATTTGCTAGAAGAAATATGTGGCTGACTTGATAAAGGCTTATCGGCAGGCGTAGAACAAGCAACCAATACAAATGCACCAATCATTGCTGAAATAAGGGTTTTCATGACTCATCCTTTTTTAGAAATCTTCTTTATCGTCTAACTGTACACCAAACGGACAACGGCTTTTTTACTATCCGCATCAAAAAATAGGTACAACTCATCGCAACCATATTCCTGAAATTTATATCCGCTCAAATAGCCGACATAAGAAAAAACTTTTCCATCATCTCGTTTGGGTGTATCCACTAAATTACCGTACTCTTCTTGGAACATTCCATCAATATGGTTAAAACCTTCTTCCAACATACCCTCTGATAATCCGCCGGCATCCTCAATCAAATCTCTATCCAACCCGTCATCCTGACATTGTGAATCTGCAGCTTCCTTCAATGCAACCAATTCTTCCAAAGTATATTTACTGTCCAGCTCAATGGGTACATATCCCTGAAGGAATTTTCCATATTTCAGATACAAATTTTTGATGGCATTAAAACAAAGATGATTGATTCTATATACGTTTTCTAATTCTTCCTGCGTATCCTGCCGATAAATATGCGGCGTTTTATACCAAGCTGCCTGATCAAAACTCATACCCTGTTTTTCCGCAATCTTTTGCGCCTGTTCCATTATTCTGGTTTTAATTTCAGACGGCATTTCCTTGTTTTCCAAAATAAAAAAATGCCAATCGCCATTAAATCGATATTTACCGTTCTCATCGACATCAAAACAAATACTGTCCTCAAAATTATAGCGGTCATGAAATGCCGATGTATGCTCACCTACGCAACCCGAATGAATTTCCGCAGGCTGGACGAAATGTATCCAAAACTCTTCACTATCAGGACGTATAAATTGAAGATTAAGCGAACAAATGGGTAAAAAATGTTTCGCGTGTCGCTCTATCTCTTCAGAAAAAACTTCTTCCGGAGAGGGGAATGGACGAATAAATTTTTCAGGGATATTCATCTTAATCACCATAATTTAAAGGCCGTCTGAAAAACTATCCACCTTCAGACGGCCTTTAAGCCTTATTTACAAAGTCGTATCCAATGCTTTGGAAATATCGTTCCAAATATCGTCCACATCTTCGATACCGACAGAGAAACGCAGCAGGCCGACTTTGATGCCCATTTCCATTTTCACATCATGCGGCACGCCGCTGTGGGATTGGGAATAGCAATGGTTGACCAAACTTTCCACTCCGCCAAGGCTAGAAGCCATTTTGACCAGTTTCATGTTTTTAATCACACTATTGGCCGCTTCACGCGTGTCGTTTTTGAGGTAAACCGTAACCACGCCACCGATGCCTTTGGGCATTTGTGCTTGGGCGAGTTCGTAATGTTCGTGAGACGGCAGGCCGGGATAGAACACTTTTTCAATGGCAGGATGGGCTTCCAAACGGCGCGCGATTTCGAGTGCGTTTTGGCAATGGGCGTTCATGCGTAGAGCCAGTGTTTTAATACCGCGCAACACCAGCCAACAATCCATCGGACCTGCAATCGCGCCGGTATGCACCATCATGTCGTGCAAAGGCTGCGCCAGCTCTTTGGTTTTGGCAACGACTACGCCCATCAGTACGTCCGAATGGCCGCACAAATATTTGGTAGCGGAATGGAACACAAAATCACAGCCCATATCCAACGGCTGTTGCAGATACGGCGTGGCAAAGGTGTTGTCGATGCCGACCAGCGCACCGGCTGCTTTGGCTTTCGCGGCAAGCGCTTTGATGTCCACCAAGCGCAAAAGCGGATTGGACGGCGTTTCCAGCCAAACCAGTTTGACATTGTGCGCTTTAAGCAGCTCGTCCAGATTATCCGGATTGCCCAAATCGGCAAAAACAACGTTCACACCCCATTTTTGATAAACATCGACCAATAAATCATAAGCGCCGCCGTAAATATCGGCGACTGCGACAATGGTATCGCCCGGGCGCAGGAAAGTACGCCATACGGCATCAATCCCCGCCATACCGCTGGAAAACGCAAAGCCGGCCACACCGTGCTCCAAATCGGCAACGGTATCTTCCAAGACCTGTCGGGTCGGGTTGCTCAGGCGCGAGTAGCGGTAAGGCACATTTTCGCCAATCTCGTGCAACGCGAACATACTGTTTTGATAAATCGGCGGCATCAGCGCACGGTTGTGTTCGTCGCAATCGTAGCTGGAATGGATGGCTTTCGTGGCGAATTTCATTGGGTCTCTGCCTATATAGATGTGAATAATTGAAGATTTTATCACTATCTGAAAAATAGAAACAATCAATGCAGGCGGATAAAGCAAGTGATATAATCTCGCATTTGCAAATCGGCCGACACGAGCCGACTCCCTCCACACGCATCTCAACAATCCTATCATGAAGGACATACCACGCATGAACGCCATTGCAGACGTGCAATCCAGCCGCGATTTACGCAACCTGCCGATTAATCAGGTCGGCATCAAAGACCTGCGCTTTCCAATCTCCCTCAAAAGCAAAGAAGGCGAACAATCCACCGTCGCCCGCCTGACCATGACGGTTTTCCTACCTGCCGACCAAAAAGGCACGCATATGTCGCGCTTTGTCGCCCTGATGGAAAAACAAACCGATGCTTTGGATTTCGATACGCTGCACAAGCTGACCGCCGATATGGTTGCCCTGTTGGATTCCCATTCCGGCAAAATCAGCGTTACCTTCCCGTTTTTCCGCAAGAAAAGTGCGCCCGTCTCCGGCATCCAATCGCTGCTCGACTATGATGTTACCCTGACCGGCGAAATCAAAAACGGTACATACAGCCACAGCCTGAAAGTGATGGTTCCGGTTACTTCCTTGTGTCCGTGTTCCAAAGAAATTTCCCAATACGGCGCGCACAACCAACGTTCGCATGTGACGGTCAGTCTTATTGCAAACGCGGATGTAGGCATTGAAGAAATCATCGATTACGTCGAAGCACAGGCAAGCTGCCAGCTCTACGGTTTGCTCAAACGCCCTGACGAGAAGTATGTAACGGAAAAAGCATACGAAAATCCGAAGTTTGTCGAAGACATGGTTCGTGATGTGGCCACGGTGTTAATTGCAGACAAACGCATCGAATCATTCGTCGTCGAAAGCGAAAACTTCGAATCGATACACAACCATTCCGCTTACGCTTATATCGCTTATCCTTAAAAGCCGAGCAGAATAAAAACAAAGGCCGTCTGAACATTTCAGACGGCCTTTGGCATAGATTGAACGATAACATGAGACTATCGGTCATATATGGGCAACTCTATTTCGATATAATTCAAAAGCATTAGATTTCTCTCGCAATATTTAACATAAATTAAGCCGATTGTTTTTTCCATCATTTATAATGACGGTTCCTCAACGGCAACTCCGTAGATACTATGAAAAAATTCCTTTATTTCCTCATTGCATTTTTAGGCTTGAGCAGCTTCGCATTCGCAGTAGATGCCAATGATTTACTGCCTCCAGAGCAAGCCTTTGTACCTCAAGTCAATGTAACCGACCAAGGCATCAGCGTGCAGTTCAAAATCGCCGACGGCTACTATATGTACCAGTCCAAAATCGTTGCAGCGACCAATCCTGACAAAATCCTAGGCGAACCCAAATTCAGCAAAGGCGAAGAAAAAGAAGACGAATTCTTCGGCAAACAAACGGTTTACCACCATACCGCACAGGTTGACCTGCCTTACAAACAAGCCGCACCGCAATACAAACTGACGCTGACTTATCAAGGCTGTGCCGAAGCCGGTGTATGTTATCCGCCTGTGGACACCGAGTTTGACGTAAAAGGCAACGGGGTTTATCAGCCGCAAAGCGATGAGCCGGTTTCTGCCAAAGACCGCTTTTTACAACCGTCCGCCTCTTCAGACGGCCAAATGCCAACGCAACCCAGTACAAACAATCCCGACAGCAGCCGCTTCAAGCTCTCTTGGGATACTTTAAACGCCAACCTGTTGGCGTTTTTTGTCGCAGGTTTAGGCTTAAGCTTTACCGCCTGTATGTATCCGCTCCTGCCGATTGTTTCCAGCATTGTCGTGGGCGATAAAAAAGCCGGCAAAGGCCGCGCGTTCACCTTGTCTATGGTGTATGTACAAGGTTTAGCATTGACCTATACCTTGGTCGGCGTGATTGCCGGCTTGACCGGCGCGCTGCTGACCGTATGGCTGCAACAGCCTTGGGTCGTACTTGCCGCCGCCGCGTTGATGGTGGTACTGGCAATGTCCATGTTCGGCCTCTTCAACATCCAACTGCCCAACTCCGTCCAATCCTATTTCCAAAACCAAAGCAACAAACTCTCCGGCGGCAAAATCATTTCCGTCTTCATCATGGGTATTTTGTCCGCGCTGATTGTCGGCCCTTGCGTTGCACCTCCGCTGGCATTTGCTTTGGGCTATATCGGCCAGACCGGCGATGCCGTCTTGGGCGGACTTGCGCTTTATGTTTTGGCACTCGGCACCGGCGTGCCGCTCATCATCATCGGCACATTCGGCGGCCATATCCTGCCTAAAGCAGGCGACTGGATGAACGGCATCAAATACGCATTCGGCTTCATCTTGCTGGCCGTTGCCGTATACCTTGCCACACCGCATCTGCCTTATTTCGCAGTAGTCGGTCTCTACACCTTGCTGATGATTGTTCCCGCCCTGATGCTTTTGGCGAAATCCGGCAAACAAAAAGGCCGTCTGAAAACGGTTGCCGCCGTATTGGGCTTTTTACTGCTGATTGGCGGCTCATGGTTTGGCTGGCAAAGCTTCAATAAACAAACCACCGCCCTCCACCACTTCTTAACGCTGGTTCCGCCATCCGAAGCCGGCCAAGAAACCGACCACGGTAAGATGTTTACCGATGTCGGAGAACTCAAAGCCGCTATGGATGCCGCCTTGAAAGCCGATCCTAGCAAACCCGTGCTGATTGATTTCTACGCCGACTGGTGCGTATCCTGCAAAGAAATGGCCGCCTACACGCTCAACCAACCGCAGGTACACGAAGCAGTCGATATGCAGCGCTTCTTCCAAATCGACGTAACTGCCAATACTCCCGACCATCAGGCCTTACTGAAAGAATACGGCCTCTTCGGCCCTCCGGGCGTGTTTGTTGTCCGCGCCGACGGCAGTCATAGCGAACCCTTATTAGGCTTTGTCAAACCCGATGCATTCATTGAATGGTATCGCAAAAACGAGAAATAGCCGTCTATAAAAAGGCCGTCTGAAAACAGATTTTCAGACGGCCTTTTCTTATGTTTAAAAATTAAAATTCATCTTGAGCCCAACGCGTAGAACGCAAAATGCTGGAATCCACATCTTGAATATTGCGATGACCGGTAAACGCCATAGAAATATCCATTTCTTTATACAGGATTTCCAGCGCACGGGTTACGCCTTCTTCACCATACGCACCCAAACCATACAGGAACGCCCGGCCTATCATCGTACCTTTCGCACCCAAAGCCCAAGCCTTCAAAATATCCTGACCGCTGCGGATACCGCTGTCCATCCAAACCTCGATGTCGCTACCCACTGCGCTGACCACATCAGGCAAAGCTTTAATGGCAGACACGGTATCGTCAAGCTGACGGCCGCCATGATTGGAAACGACCAATGCGTCCGCGCCACTTTTCGCTGCCTTTTCCGCGTCTTCAGGTTCCATAATGCCTTTAATAATCAACTTGCCGCCCCACAAATCCTTAATACGCGCTACATCGTCCCAGCTCAGACGCGGGTCGAATTGTTCGGAAGTCCATGAAGACAGCGAAGACAAATCACCCACGTTTTTCGCATGACCGACAATATTGCGGAAGGTGCGGCGTTCCGTGTTCAGCATTTTCATGCACCATTCCGGTTTGGTCGCCAGATTGATTAAATTGGCGATGGTCGGTTTCGGCGGCGCAGACAAGCCGTTTTTAATGTCTTTGTGGCGCTGACCCAAAACCTGCAAATCGGCAGTCAATACCAAAGCCGAACAATTGGCATCTTTTGCACGCTTAATCAGGTTTTCCATAAACTCGCGGTCGCGCATCACATAAAGCTGAAACCAAAACGGCGAACTGGTGTTTTCAGCCACATCTTCAATCGAACAAATAGACATGGTCGACAGCGTAAACGGGATACCGAATTTCTCAGCAGCCCGCGCCGCCAAGATTTCCCCATCAGCGTGCGCCATACCCGTGAAACCTGTTGGCGCAATCGCCACCGGCATTTTCACATCCTGCCCAATCATTTTGGTTTCGAGACTGCGTCCCTCCATATTAACCAATACCTTTTGGCGGAAACGGATGTCTTTGAAATCCGAAGTGTTTTCACGATAAGTAGTTTCCGTCCAAGAGCCTGAGTCAATATAGTCATAAAACATACGCGGCATTTTACGTTTGGCAACAAGGCGCAAGTCTTCGATACAGGTTATTTTGCTTAAATCAGATTTCATTGTCGATTGCCTCTGTTAAGGTAAAGATGGATGGTCAAGGCCGTCTGAACATTTCAAACACCTCATTATTTTACTCCATCAAAACAACTAAATTTTAAGAATAATTTTGATAATCTATATCAGTATCAATATTAAATCAAAACATTTTAACCCTGGTATTTGTAGGGTTGATAGCCTTTTTTCAGACGGCCTTAAATCCAAATCACAGAAAAATAAAGAAAATATTTTCCGATTTAAAAATCAACCCATGCCACCATTTAAACAAACAATCAAACCGAACCGCCACATACTTGACTGAAACACTCAGATATTAGACAATTCCCCCACTAATAAAAACGCCCCACACAGGCAACCACACCATGAGACTGACTACCAAAGGGCGATTTGCAGTAACCGCCATGATAGATTTGGCGATGAACGCGCAAACCGGTGCTGTCAAACTCAGTGCCATCAGCGAACGACAAAGCATATCGCTCTCCTACCTCGAACAATTATTCAGCAAGCTGCGCCGTGCCGGATTGGTTGAAAGCCTACGCGGCCCAGGCGGAGGCTATATCCTTGCAGCTCCCGCCGAGCAAATCAATATTGCACAAATCATCTCCGCAGCCGAAGACCGACTTGATGCCACGCAGTGCGGCAGCAAAGCAAACTGCCACCACGGCGCCCCCTGTCTGACCCATGACCTTTGGGAAAACTTAAACAAAACCATCAATGATTACCTCAGCGGCGTTACGCTGCAAAGCATCATTGAACAAAAAAACTGCAGCGACAGCAGTCATGTCGTTACCTTTACACACATTCATTAAACCGACCTACGGCAAAGACCGCAGGCAGATGACCAAACGAAAGAGCAAACCATGACCGTCAAAACCCCAGTATACCTCGACTACGCCGCCACCACTCCCGTTGACCGCCGCGTTGCCGAAAAAATGATTCCCTACCTGTCCGATATTTTCGGCAACCCAGCCTCCAACAGCCATAGCTTCGGTTGGGAAGCAGAAGAAGCCGTAGAAAAAGCACGTGCAGACATTGCCGCCCTGATTAACTCCGACTCCAAAGAGATTGTTTTTACCAGCGGCGCAACCGAGTCCAACAACCTCGCCATCAAAGGCGCGGCCCACTTCTACAAATCCAAAGGCAACCACCTCATCACCGTAAAAACCGAGCACAAAGCCGTACTCGACACCATGCGCGAACTCGAACGCCAAGGTTACGAAGTAACTTATCTGGACGTACAAGAAAACGGCTTGGTTGATTTAGACGTACTGAAAGCCGCCATCCGCGAAGACACCATCCTCGTTTCCGTCATGTGGGTAAACAACGAAATCGGCGTGGTTCAAGATATTCCTGCCATCGGCGAAATCTGTCGCGAACGCAAAATCATTTTCCACGTTGACGCAGCACAAGCCTGCGGCAAAGTGCCTGTTGACGTTGAAGCTGCCAAAGTTGATTTGTTGTCTATGTCCGGCCACAAAGTATACGGCCCTAAAGGCATCGGCGCCCTGTATGTACGCCGTAAACCACGCGTCCGCCTCGAAGCCCAAATGCACGGCGGCGGCCACGAACGCGGTTTCCGCAGCGGCACCTTGCCGACCCATCAAATCGTCGGCATGGGCGAAGCCTTCCGCATCGCCAAAGAAGAATTGGCACAAGATACTGCACACTACCTGAAACTGCGCGATATCTTCCTCAAAGGTATCGAAGGCATTGAAGAAGTCTACATCAACGGCGACCTCGAACACCGCGCTCCAAACAACCTAAACGTCAGCTTTAACTTCGTCGAAGGCGAAAGCCTGATTATGGCGGTTAAAGAACTCGCCGTATCCAGCGGCTCCGCCTGTACTTCTGCAAGCCTTGAGCCAAGCTACGTTTTACGCGCACTCGGCCGCAACGACGAATTGGCACATTCATCCCTGCGCATCACCTTCGGTCGCATGACCACCGAAGAAGAAGTCCAATTCGCAGCAGAACTGATTAAATCTAAAATCGGCAAACTGCGCGAACTGTCCCCGCTGTGGGAAATGTTTAAAGAGGGTATCGATTTGAACTCGATTGAATGGGCGGCGCATTAATCAAGAGAAAAGGTCGTCTGAAAAATCCCCAAGGCCTTTACCTTTTCAGACGACCTCATCAAGAAAAATACTAAAAATGACGATAATAAAAAATAAAATACGCCACTTACTTTCTTGTCTGATTCTATGCTCGGTCCCGCTGGTTTCAGCACAGACACAACCTGATTGGTCAACTATATTCAAATCATTTGAAAATGGCTGCCAATTCGATAAACATTTGGAAAACCTGTTGGATCCATTTAGTGATGCAAGCTATGACTGGAACGATAAAGACTCTAAATATCAAAACCTGCGTTTGAATTATCCCAATAGAGTCAAGCTGCCAAAGGCTTACCGTGATCTTGCGCACCCTCCGATGACTTTGCACCGCGCGGAATTTAGTGAAGACGGAGAACAGTTCATTCTTGATCAAACCCGTTTGAAACTAAGCGGTACTTACTATGGCTTACCTGTGGTTCATATCAGCCAGACGTTCCAATTAGAAACCGCAGGTTACAGCTACACCCGTTTGTTGTTGGATGTACCTTTGGAACAGGCACGCAAGGTGTTAAAAGGAAAATACCGCCCTATTCGAAAATACAGTTTGATTTTAGAAGAATACGAAACCCTGCAAGCAAAACTAAAACCGATTAATGTTGATGGGAAAGCCCAAACAATTTTGGAATGTGCTTTTGTAGATGGTTAATAAAACAACTTTGCAATAAGCAATCAACCTGGACATTAAAAAAGGCCGTCTGAAACTCTAAAAAAGCCTTTTCAAACGACCTAAAAACCACCACATTCAAACCAAGGATGCAATCCATGAACGAACAAGAATTAGACCTCGACAATCTCGACAACCTGCTTGAAGATTTTGACGGCGTTACCGTAGAAGGCGGCGTTGATTCAGAGAATGATGACGGCTGCGAAGGCGGCGCGTGTAAAATCTAAACTTCAGGCCATCTGAATATTCGTAAACAAACCATTTACACCACTAAAAACACAAAGGAAACCACATCATGGCATACAGCGATAAAGTAATCGACCACTACGAAAACCCCCGCAACGTCGGTACTTTCGACAAAAACGACGAATCTGTCGGTACCGGCATGGTCGGTGCACCGGCCTGCGGTGACGTAATGCGTCTGCAAATCAAAGTAAACAATGAGGGTATTATCGAAGATGCAAAATTTAAAACTTACGGCTGCGGCTCTGCTATCGCTTCTTCCAGCCTGATTACCGAGTGGGTAAAAGGCAAAAGCTTGGATGACGCGCTGGCAATCAAAAACAGCGAAATCGCCGAAGAATTGGAGCTGCCGCCGGTAAAAATCCACTGCTCCATCTTGGCTGAAGATGCGGTAAAAGCAGCCGTTGCCGACTATCGCAAACGTCAGGAAAACAAATAACCTTGTTTGCCAGATACTTAGTTTGCAGACATTAATGTCTAAATCGGCTTGATAGGCCCAACTTGCCATATAAGTGCGCCAGTACCTGCAAAATCAAAGAAGACGATATGCCTTTTACCGATGAAGAAATCCAATCCCTACTTGCTGTCAAAGGAATAGGTAAAACCATATTGCAGCGTTTGCAGCAAATGGGATTGATGATATTGCCACTCTGGAGGTTGCGGATTTAGACGATATTTTGGAACAGGGCGCACAATTAACCGGCTCAACCTGTTGGAAAAATAGTCCGCAGGCCAAAGCTGCCATTACTGCCGCAATAGAGTGGGCAAAACAGCGTTTTCAGACGGCCTGATAGTTCAAGAGGCCATCTGAAATAAAAAAGCAGACAAAACAGAAAATGATTGCGAAATGAGGAAAAAAGCATGATTACCATCACAGAAAACGCAGCCAAACACATCAACAGCTACCTGACCAAACGCGGTAAAGGTTTGGGCGTGCGCTTGGGTGTGAAAACCAGCGGCTGCTCAGGCATGGCATACAACCTTGAATTTGTCGATGAAGTGAACGAGGATGACCTGATTTTTGAAGAACACGGCGCACGCGTTTATATCGATCCGAAAAGCTTGGTTTATCTAGACGGCACGCAAGTCGATTACACCAAAGAAGGATTACAGGAAGGTTTCAAATTTGAAAACCCAAACGTTAAAGATTCCTGCGGCTGTGGCGAGAGCTTCCACGTTTAAAATATCAAAAATGGCGAGAAAGTATCAAAACCATCCCGCCATTTTTTGGCTTCTTGCCTATTATAGCTACCCTTGCCTTTTCTTTTTCGTTCTACTTTGTGTCGGAACAAATCAGATTTGACTAAGGCTTTTAAGGCATTGTCTCGTATTTTGCCTTTATTGTGTTGCACCTTACCGGTCATATTGTTTTCCTTTCGTATAAACAGTTTCTGGATTATATCGTAAAATAATCCTCTTCTTTAGATTTTTTCCTTTGATATCATGTCTCAATACTTCAACCTCTTTCAGCTTGAGCCATCTTTCAATATTGATACCGAAGCACTCGAACAGATCTATCGAGCTTTAGCTGCCCGTTTTCATCCCGATAAATTTGCTTCTGCTTCAGCTTTTGAGCAGAAACAAGCCGTTATGATGTCTTCTACAATTAATGACGCCTACCGCACATTAAAAAGCCCTATTGATCGAGCCGCTTATCTCTTGAAAAGCCAAAATATCGATGCTGATGCACCTGAACACACTTCGTTTTCACCAGAATTCCTCATGCAGCAGATGGAATGGCGGGAAACATTGATGGATGCACAAATGGAACAAAACCATGATGCCATCCGAGCGCTGGATCAAGAAATCCAAGAAGTACAAAGCAACCTATATCAAGATTTACAACAAGCATTTGAACAACAGGATTATGAATCGGCCGCACAATGGGTACGGCATGGCCGCTTTCTTAATAAACTTCGCAATGAAATTGCTTCAATCTTATAAAGTACATATGCTGCTGCATTTGCCTAAGTTTTATTATGGCAAATGATTTTATATGTAAAACAAAAACCGTATCAGATTTATCTGATACGGTTTTCTTATATTAACTACCTATTAGCGTTTTTTACCAGTAACAGTAGCAACAGCCAGGTTTTCATTACGTTTCAGAGAAACACTTTCAACACCTTCTGGCAATTTGATGTCTGACAAGTGCAGAATGTCGCCAGCAACTACAGATGCACAATCCAACTCCAAGAAAGCAGGAATGTTTGCAGGCAAAGCAACTACTTCAACAGAAGTGTTCAACAGAGATACGCGGCCACCTTGCAATTTAACAGCTTGAGAGTTTTCAGCGTTAACAATGTGCAGAGGAACGCGGATGCGTACAGGTTGATCAGCTTTTACAGCTTGGAAGTCGATGTGTTGAACTTCGCGACGGAATGGGTGCATTTGGAAGTCACGCACGATAACGTCTTTAGTTTCACCGTTCAAAGACAGTTTAATCAAAGCAGTATGGAAAGATTCTTTTTCCAATGCGTAGAATACAGTTTTGTGGTCTACAGCGATAGCAACAGGCTCTTGACCTTCACCATACAGAATGCCAGGGATTTGGCCTTCGCGACGCAGGCGGCGGCTCGCACCAGTGCCTTGGGCTTCGCGAACAGAGGCTTGAATTTCGTAAGTCATGTTTAATACTCCAATTTAGATAAAATCGTCGTCATCGGCCGCGACCAGCTTAAGACGACATCGGGTTATGGCAGCAACATGCCGCCAATCATCACATCTTCATTGAAAAGATATGAGACGGATTCTTCATTGCTAATACGGCGTACCGTTTCAGCCAGCAAACCGGCAATGGTAACTTGACGGATGCGTTCACATTTTTTAGCTGCTTCAGACAACGGAATCGTATCTGTCACAACTACTTGGTCAATTTCGGAAGAAGCAATTCGATTCACTGCTTCACCGGAGAATACTGCATGGCTAGCGTATGCCAGTACACGTTCTGCACCGCGCTCTTTCAGGGCTACAGCCGCTTTACACAAGGTGTTTGCCGTATCGATCATATCATCTACGATCAAGCAAGTACGGCCTTGAATATCGCCAATGATATTCATCACTTCAGCCACGTTGGCTTTAGGACGGCGTTTATCGATAATGGCCAAATCAGCATTTAAAGATTTAGCAACAGCACGTGCACGTACAACACCACCGATATCAGGACTGACAACAGTCAGATTGTCGATACGTTGTTGTTTAATGTCGTTCAACAAAATCGGGGTAGCGTAAATATTATCTACCGGAATATCAAAGAAACCTTGAATTTGGTCGGCATGCAAGTCAACAGTCAATACGCGGTCGATACCTGCGGAGTACAACATATTCGCTACCAATTTAGCAGAAATCGGTACACGAACAGAGCGAGGACGACGATCTTGACGCGCATAGCCAAAGTAAGGAATCGCGGCAGTAATACGACCGGCAGAAGCACGTTTGAGTGCATCGGCCATAGTCAAAATTTCCATCAGGTTATCATTGGTTGGCGCGCAGGTAGGTTGCAAAATAAACACATCGCGACCACGCACATTTTCCAACAATTCAATGGCTACTTCGCCATCAGAGAATTTGGAAACGGTGGCTTCACCGAGTGAAATATCCAAATGTTTGACAACACGTTGTGCCAATTCCGGATTTGCATTACCGGTAAACACCATTAAACTGTCATAAGCAGCCATATCTTCACCTGATTCTAGATTTGATTTACGCTCAGAAAACATTACGCTTCCCTTTGCCCTATGTCTAAGACACTAATTATGCGATTATACGCGTAAAGACGGGTAAAAAAAAGTTTTTCAGCGTTATTGCGCTCTGAGCATAAAAAAGCGTGTAAGAAAACTTACACGCTTTTATTTGGCTGGGGAGGAAGGATTCGAACCTTCGCATGCTGGAATCAAAATCCAGTGTCTTAACCGCTTGACGACTCCCCAATAAAGGGTGTTGGCTGGGGAGGAAGGATTCGAACCTTCGCATGCTGGAATCAAAATCCAGTGTCTTAACCGCTTGACGACTCCCCAACAAAGGGTTTGGCTGGGGAGGAAGGATTCGAACCTTCGCATGCTGGAATCAAAATCCAGTGTCTTAACCGCTTGACGACTCCCCAACTTACTAAATCATATGAAACAGCGGATGAATATCTAACCCTTCCACACAATAAGCTTCATATGATTGAGAAACCTGTTGGTAAATTGTATTTGCTTCTTGATGAGATTCACTTGCTATAAACAAACAAGCCCCAGAACCGGTCATTAATGCATGACCATATTGGGATAACTCAACATAAGCCTTCCAAACTTCAGGATATTCCTGAAATACAACCGCCTGCATATCATTTTGAAACGGCTGTAACGATTGGAAAGTCGGCATTATGCTGGGTTTGGAATCCCGTGTCAAGCCTTCATGTGCAAAAATTTTAACTGTTGCCACATGGACGGGGGGCTTAACGATAACATACCATTGTTTAGGGACATCTATTTCAGCCAGCTTCTCACCCACACCTTTGGCAAAAGCACTTCTGCCAAAAATAAAAAAAGGAACATCTGCACCAAGACTTACGCCTAAATCAATCAGTTGCTGCCTACTCAAACCGCATTGCCACCATTGGTTTAAAACCATTAAAACCGTGGCTGCATCAGAGCTTCCGCCGCCCAATCCGCCTCCGGTTGGAATCACTTTATCCAACCAGATTTCGACACCGTGCGCTACGCTTGCATATGGCAGTAATAATTTAGCCGCCCGATAAGTTAAGTCTTGCTCAGGTTCAAGCCCTTCGACCGGCGTATGCAGAATAATCTGCCCATCAGTACGGATTTTCAGATGAACGGTATCATATAAGCCGATCAAACAGAAAATACTTTCCAAATTATGATAACCATCGCTCCTGCGGCCGGTAATCCTCAAATCCAAATTTAATTTAGCCGGCGCAGGAAAGGCTTGGATTTCCTCTGAAACAGACATGGCATCCTCTATTTGCGTGCTGCGCATCGGGTTTGTCCATTCTTATCCAAAGAGTGGTTTACCGTGTCAAACACCAAGCGGATATTAAACTTGGCATTTTCAAGTTGAAGCGTTTTGGGCTGTCCTGAACTATTTAAAGTGCGCGATATCGTCCAGTCAAACTGCTCCAGACGTCCATCAGGCAGGATTTTGTATGGCGCATTGGCAACGCGTTTACCATCTGCCCAAATATGCAAATATTGTACCGGCAAAGCAAAGCCCAAAAGCTGTCTGCTCAATTCCTCAGCAGTTTCCGCCTGATAAACCTTACCCTTACTGTCTACCGCCAATACACCTTCACTGTCTTGACACAGCTGGCCTACGGTATTGCCCAATGGGGTATTCACATCAATGGTTTGAACCGCGTTCTGATAAGTCCAATCGAAATTGGCATAAGAGCCTTTTCCTTCCACTTTGACAGCCAAACGACCGTCTGCGCTAAAATCCTGCACCTGCTCTGCTGCTTGCCAACTGTTTTGCTGAGGTAAGTTTGGCTGCGCACAGGCAGCTAAAAGCAATAAGGCTGCAACCGATGATAATCGTTTTAAATTCATGGATATTCCTTCATAGACCGTCTGAAATCAAACGCTTTCAGACGGCCTTTGGGTTTTATTTGTGTTTTTGAGTATGCGGTTTGCTGGGCGTTATACCGAATTTGGACATTGTCTCTTTTAATACTCGGAGATTGCTTCCACGTTTCAAGCCGTCATTCCAGATTTCTTTGGCCTTGTCTTGGTCTCCAAGCGTCCATAGGACTTCGCCCAAATGTGCGGCGACTTCGGCTTCAGGTTCTTTTCCATAGGCATATTGGATATACGGCAAAGCCATTTGGGCATCGCTTTTAAGATAATATGCCCAGCCTACACTATCATTAATGGCTGCGCTTTCCGGATCCATTTGATAGGCCATCTGAACCATTTTGAAAGCCTCGTCCAAATCCTTGCCGTTGGACAGCAAGGTATAGCCCAAAGCATTCCAACCATGCGGATTGTCCGGATACAACTCAACAACTCGGCGCAAATCGGCAATCGCCTTGCCTGGCTGATTCAGCTTCTCATACACCATCGAACGCTGATACAGCACATTGGCAAGCAGCTCCGGAGAAGCTTGGGTTTTCAAGGATTTTTCGGTGGAATTTACCAAGCTGTTCAAAGCGTTCAACGATTCTTGAAGATTGGTATTTTTAGACAATACGAACAAAGCCGTACTCAACAAATCCTTAACTTCAAAATAACGTCCTCTTTGCTCGGGCATTTTTTGTGCGCGTTGTACCAAAGCCCAAGCCTCTTTATGGTTGCCCTGTTTGGCTTCGATAGAAGCAGCCAAAATGGTTTTATCAAACGTATAAGCCGTAGCCGTTACCTTATCCAGCCATTGTTTGGCTTTGGCCAATTCTTCTACATCATTATATGAAACCGCACCAATCAACGCTGCACGGCTGCGCTGCTCTTCCGTGCCAGCTTTATAAGCCTTTTCCAGATAGCTGTTTACCGCAGAAATATTTTCTGTCTTGCTCGCTGACAATAAGGCAGCCTGAATATACAAATCAGGGTTGGGATTTTCTTCCAATAAAGTCTGCAAACGCTTAAAGGCCTTATCATTTTGACCATGGGCGATCAAATTGGCGATGTCCAATTCCTGCCAAATCGGAGATAAGGTTTTGGTGTCTGTCTCTTTGAAGAAGCCGTCCAAAATATCAGGATGCCGTTGCGCCATCAGCCGCAACGTCACAAAAGTCGGCGGCAAAATTTCGTTGTCCAACTTGGCCAATCGCTGCAATGCCGCAATGGCGTGTTTCTTTTGACCGTCTTTTGCACTAAAAATTGCATCCGCAATCGCCGCTTCTGGAAAGTCTTTATAATTCAAGGCCGTTTTATGCACCTGTTTAACCGCATCGCTGGTCAGATTCGGCTGTTGTGCTGCGGTTTGTGCTAAAAGCAGGAACACGCGCTTTTGCTCATCTTCACTACCGCCGGCAATTACCTTGTCCAATCCGCTCAAATTCTTATCGGCTTTACCCAGCAGCAAATTGCGCAACCAAGTCATACGCTTTTGTGTTTCACCAGGCTCCGGCTCGATTTCGCGCCATTTTTGGTAAATGGCTTCAGCCTGTTCAAATGCGTTTAACGAAACCGCCATCTCCAAAGCGCGTTCGGCCACTTCGGGAGATTTGGTGCGATGCAACGTTAAAATATAAGTAAACAACGCAGAAGCTGCATCACCCTTTTGCAGGGCCAGTTCTGAATTTAACAAAGTGAAAACCTGAGATGTACGGTTTTGTATACCCAACAGACGTATCCGCTCCTGCTCGCGCTCTTCGGGAGAAAAACGGTCGGTACGGCTTTTCTTTTTAATAATCTTAGCCGATTCAAAAACTGCATTTGAATCGCCGGGCGCGGCAAAAGTTTGTGTAACAAACAACATCATGACAGCCGCAGCTGCCACTCGAATACGGGATGGGGAAAACAACATAACTATCCTTTTTGAGAACCTGCCGACATTTTCAGACGGCCTAAGCACTTGCAGAACAGACGCAAAGCTTTATTTATCATTCAGGCATAACTGTAACACACGCACCCTATTTTGTTGACACGGTAACCGTAAACCTTGTGTAATCCTCATCTGCATAAAACGATCAGCGCCAAAAATGAATACCGACCACCTTATCCATTTCCTAACTCAAGCTTCACGCTTCAGCAGCCGTATGCAAGCAGAGCGCAATCAATTAGTTACCACTAAAACGGTCAAAGAAGCAGCCGTTTTGGTCGGCATCGCCTTGCATGAAGGAGCGTGGCAAATTTTACTGACCAAAAGGGCCGAGACCTTAAGGCAACACACCGGACAAATCGCCTTTGCCGGCGGCCGCAAAGATGCCCAAGACGACAGCCTAACGGCAACGGCGTTAAGAGAAGCTTACGAAGAAACCGCCATTCCGATTGCCGCATGGCAGACTTTTGCGCCGCTACCCTTTTATGACACACCTTCCGGCTACCGTGTTACGCCTGTTCCGGCAATTTGCACCCAGCCCGTCAACCCCAAAGCAAATCCCGATGAAGTAGCAGAAATTTTTTATCTGCCTTTGGACTTCACCTTAAACCTGCAAAACTACTCATACCGTCATCTTCATCACAACAATCAAACCCTCGCCCTCCCCGCCCTGCCTTTCCGACACTACGACATCTGGGGGCTGACAGCAATCATCCTATATGGACTGGCAGAACGTTATCAGCAATATTGCCAAGCTTTTAAATAAGGCAAGGCCGTCTGAAAACCAATATTCAGACGGCCTTGTTTGATCAATCCTCTTTATGCAGCTTCTTCATAGCATTCGACAAATTCTCCAAACCATTTCATCTCATCGCGCAGGGCAACCACTTCGCCAATTACCATTAAAGCCGGACGTTCTGCTTCGGCAGCCAACAAGCCCAAATCTTTCAGACGGCCTGTCCGCACGGTTTGATGCGGTAAAGTCCCATTGGAAATCACGGCAACAGGTGTAGAAGGCTGCCTGCCATAAGCCATCAGCTTTTCCGCAATCTCAGCCGCTTTAAGCGTGCCCATATAGATTACCAACGTTTGGCGGCTTAAAGCCAAAGTCTGCCAATCGGGCTGACTGCCCTCGTGTTTGCTGTGGCCGGTTACAAATAAAGCACCTTGGGCACAATCGCGATGGGTTAACGGAATACCGGCATAAGCAGTAGCTCCAAGCGCGGCAGTAATACCCGGCACAATGCGGTAGGCAATCCCGGCCTGATGCAGGGTTTGCACTTCCTCCCCGCCGCGACCGAACACAAAAGGATCGCCGCCTTTCAACCTTACCACACGCTCGCCTTTTTGAGCGTGTTCAACCAATAGACGGTTGGTTTCTTCCTGCTGAACATGGTGCGCACCAGCACGTTTACCCACGCTGATTTTCACCGCATCTTTACGCACCATCGCCAAAATCTCATCCGACACCAAAGCATCGTAAAACACGGTATCCGCAGCCTGTATCGCCTGCAAAGCATGTATGGTCAGCAAGCCCGGATCTCCCGGCCCTGCGCCCACCAAAACCACTTCGCCGCCAAACGGCGTTTCCCGGTTTAACTGCGTGATCAATTCACGTTCTGCCGCCTCGATATTGTTTTGAGCCGCAAAAATACTGAAACGGCTGTCGAACAACTTTTCCCAAAAATAACGGCGTCGTTCGACATGATGAATAGTCTGTTTAACCTTTTCGCGCCATTTACCGGCAATACGCGCCATCGTGCCCGTATGCAGCGGAATCAATGTTTCAATAATCTGCCGCCATTTACGCGCCAATACAGGCGCAGTACCGCCGCTGGATATGGCTATCTTCAATGGCCCCCTATCCACCACGGCAGGCACGATAAACGAACACAAGTCCGCCGTATCCACCGTATTGCACAATTTCACCCGTCGTTCCGCCGCTTCAAAAACACGGCGGTTAAACATGCCATTATCCGTCGCCGCAATAACGAAATACACCTCGTCCAGCATGGCTTCTTCAAACAAGCCACCCAGCCAAACTATTTTCCCTTCAGCCGCCCATTGCTGAAACTGCGGATTCAAAGTTTCCGCAACAACACGCACGCGCGCTCCGGCAGACAACAGGCTTTCCGCCTTACGCTCGGCAACCTTACCCGCACCTGCCAGTAAAACAGGGCGGTTTTTCAAATCGGCAAACAACGGATAATGGCTCATAGTCGTGCTCTTACTTTATCAATGATTGTCCGCCGATATTAAAGGCCGTCTGAAAAAATAGGAAAGAATGGTTTCTGATTTTCTTATGGTGTTTGGTTATATACCTGCAAAAAACCGTCTTTTGAATAACAAAACATTCAGACAGCATTTTTAAATTTCAATCACAAACCGAATTATTTTAGATATTTGCTATCAAACGGGGAACTTATTTTCCGCTCTGCCTACTAAAAAGTCTTAACAATTATTCATATCAACAACTTAAGTGATATTGATTTATTAAGGTAATTTCAAAATATAATATTTAGAAGCGAATATACAGCATGACAACTGAAGCAAAAACAGCCCCTTTACCGACTATTCTCTTTAACAAGGTAGCCTATACCAACGGCGATGATGTTATTCTGAACATCTCCAATGCGACAGACAAAATCACCTCTGTCACCGTCAGCCATTTGGGTACGGAAATCCAAAAATTGGATCATCTGAACTCAACCTCCGTCAAACTCTCTTCCGATATTTTTTCACCCAATTCAGGCTACGTCGTCAAAGTAGAAACCGTTGACAACACCGGCAACCACACCAGCAAAACACTGGGATTGTCTGTCGAAGACGACTGGACTATTTTTCCCCGCTATGGCGTAGTGGCAGGATCTAACGATAATTCGGCAGAACGAAACAACGCCATGACCAATGACCAGCTCGAAGGCTATCAAAACAATATCGATCAGCTGGCACAAATGCACATCAACAATTATTTCTTCTATGATGTGTACGACACAACCTCCAATCCATTTCCAAATGTCAACAGCTTCAAGCAAGAATGGGCGACTTGGGCTGTCGACAACGGCCAACCCAACCCTCCCCAAATCGATACCCTGCTGATTAAAAACCTCGTGAACAAAATTCACGAAAAAGGCGGCAGTGCCATGCTCTACAATATGCTTAACGCCGCCTCCAATGACGAACTCGATAATCCGGCCATCAAAGAAATTTTAAATAATGTCAAACTCTACAATGCCCAAGAGCATTCCAACTTCGGCAAAGCCGGTGCAGAGACCAAAACATCCGTACAACAATTCGTCGATCCTGCCGACAAAAGCTGGCAAAACTATATCGTCAACACCATGATCAAAGCCCTGAAAACAGGCGGCTTTGACGGCTGGCAGGCCGATACCATGGGTGATAACCTCGTTTACAAAATACAAAATGGCCAAAAGACTGAAAACTTCAGAATGTCTGACGGTTATGACGATTTGTCAGCCGCGGCTGCGGAAAAGTTACACGATTACGGTCAAACTTATATGATCAACGACATCAGCACAGGCAGGGCCGATGTCTTATCCACCACCGGCATGGATGTTCCTTACTCAGAAATCTGGCCGCGCGATTTTAAAGATACAGCCGGAAATACCCATTATGAAAACCACAACTATGCCGAGCTTAAACGCTTGGTAGGCCGTCTGTACGATTACAATCACGTTTCCCCGATTATTGCCGCCTATACTCGAAAAGGTACCCACCCGGAAGATAATTCTTCCGAACTCAATCCGGACAACGAATTGCTGGTCGATGCCGTTATCGCAGCGAGTGGCGGCTACCACATGACTGTTGCCGCATTAAACAACCTCCCGGATAAAAACGCACATGGTTTTGGTATTTTGCAAGATCCATACTATCCCGCTCAGACGCTCAAAACCAACGAAACCCTGGCCAAATCAGAATTCAACTATCAACAATTCATTACCGCCTATGAGGAGCTGCTTCGCGGCGAAGGCTTGGTTGAACTCAAAGACAGTCATGCCTCCATCGTAGCATCCGACGGCTATGACATGACTTCCACTTCAGGCGAAGGAGGCAAAGTTTATACATGGACCAAGGCCACCGCAGACGGCGGCCGAGTTGTCCAATTAATCAATCTCGCAGGCCTCGACAAAGACACCAATTGGAACAGCTCCAACCACCACACGCTGAAACTCGACAACCCTAAAGTCAGAATCCCGTTTGATATGGAAATCAGCGCAGAACAGGCCGAGCAAGCCATCGTACAACTGGCTTCCCCCGACTCAGACGATATATCCATGCACACATTGGAATCTTCCGTCATCTATGAAAACGGCAAACCGGTGGCACTGGAAGTCACCGTCCCGAGCCTGGATGTCTGGGATATGCTTTATGTCAGCAATTTAGGGCAGGCAAGCGTCAGCCAAACCTTTGCCGACGGCAAAACCACATTCAACGGCACCCACGCCGACGACCATATCAAAGGTACTGAAAGCGAAGACATCATCTACGGCAACCGGGGTAATGATGAGATTCACGGCGGCAGCGGCAATGACAAATTGTCCGGCGGCACCGGCGACGATGTCATCAACGGCGATGCCGGCAGCGATATTCTCTACGGAGGCGGTGGCAATGACCATCTGAACGGCGGATTAGACAACGACACGCTGTATGGCGGCTCCGGTAACGATACTATGTTGGGCGAAGCAGGCAACGACATCCTTCACGGCGGCGCAGGCAACGACACACTGTTTGGTGGCTTAGGGGACGATATATTGCACGGCGAAGCCGGTAACGATACCTACGTATTCAATCGCGGCGAAGGCCATGACACCATTTTCGACCATCACAGCACAAACGCCATCCAATTCGGCGCTGGCATTTCCCTCTCGGATCTGTCGCTCGAAACGGTCAACGAAAAAGACGGCACGACTTGGAACATCACCATTCGTGGCGAAAACAATCACAACGACCTCATCACCATCGACCACCAATATGCCGACATCCATACCGACGTCCAAGGTCAAAAAATCCCCTCAGTCAGCGAATTCCGCTTTGACGAAGGTACGTTCAACATTGACCAGTTAATGCATATTTTAGGTTAACCATTAAAATATCGAGCATCCCAAAGCCGGACTTTCAAAAAGAGTCCGGCTTTTCTTGCCTGCAACGCCACTTCCATTTTTCAGACGGCCTTTGCCTGCGTATAATATCGTTTTGTCTACAATTTGAAATCCTAACCAATGACCGAATCCATCCGCCTGCCCGCTTCCACACTCAAGCCCTCCACCGTTGCCCTGCCCGGTTCCAAAAGCATCAGCAACCGCACGCTGCTCTTGGCAGCACTCTCCGACAACGTTTGCGAAATCCATTCTTTGCTCAAATCCGACGATACCGACCGAATGCTTGAAGCACTCGACAAACTCGGCGTGCAAATTGAATCTTTACCTGAAGGCCGTCTGAAAGTTCATGGTGCCGGCGGCCGCTTTCCCAACCAATCCTCCGATTTGTTTTTAGGCAATGCCGGTACGGCATTCCGCCCCTTGACTGCCGCACTTGCCGTTTTGGGCGGCGACTATCATCTGCATGGCGTACCGCGTATGCACGAACGCCCTATCGGCGATTTGGTCGACGCGTTGCGTATTGCCGGAGCGGACGTACAATATCTGGGCAATGAAAACTATCCGCCTCTTCAGATCGGCAAACGCCAAGACAACGGCGAGCGCGTTATTCCGATTAAAGGCAATGTTTCCAGCCAATTCCTGACCGCCCTGCTGATGGCTTTGCCCTTGACGGGACAAGCATTTGAAATCCACATGGTAGGCGAGTTGATTTCCAAACCTTATATCGACATCACGCTCAAGCTGATGGCGCAGTTCGGTGTGGACATCATCAATGAAGACTACCGTGTATTTAAAATCCCGGCCGGTGCCAAATATCATGCGCCCGAACATTTATATGTAGAAGGCGATGCCTCCAGCGCGTCTTATTTCTTGGGCGCAGGCCTGATTGCCGGTACACCCATCCGCGTAACCGGCATCGGCGCACACAGTATTCAAGGCGACGTTGCCTTTGCGCGTGAATTGGAAAAAATCGGCGCAGATGTCATTTGGGGCGAAAATTTTGTAGAAATTTCCCGTCCTGCCGAGCGCAAGATTCAGGCTTTTGATTTAGATGCCAACCATATTCCTGATGCGGCCATGACCTTGGCCATTGTTGCGCTGGCCACCAAACAACCCTGCACCCTGCGCAATATCGGCTCATGGCGCGTCAAAGAAACCGACCGTATCGCCGCCATGGCAACCGAACTGCGCAAACTGGGCGCAGACGTCATCGAAGAAGCCGAAGCCATCCATATTACGCCGCCCGAAACGCTTACCCCCGATGCCGTTATCGACACTTACGACGACCACCGCATGGCCATGTGTTTCTCGCTGGTTTCGCTTTTGGGCGTCCCCGTCATCATCAACGACCCGAAATGTACGCATAAAACTTTCCCCGACTATTTCCAAGTTTTTGCATCATTGACCAACTGATTGATTATTCAACATTTCAGACGGCCTGTTGCATACAAAAAACACAGGCCGTCTGAAAAATAAAAATAAAACTATACTTTTTCTTAATTTGTGCGATAATAGCTAAATAAATTCTTAGCGATTCATATTTCCTTTCGGAGAGAAAACATGTCAGACGAAAAAAGCAAAGCCTTAGCCGCAGCCCTTGCCCAAATCGAAAAAAACTTCGGCAAAGGCTCCATCATGAAAATGGACGGCAGCCAACAGGAAGAAAACCTTGATGTTATTTCCACCGGCTCCCTCGGCGTGGACTTAGCACTCGGCGTCGGCGGCCTGCCCCGCGGCCGCGTGGTTGAAATTTTCGGCCCGGAATCCTCCGGTAAAACTACACTCTGTCTCGAAGCCATTGCCCAATGCCAAAAAAATGGCGGCATCTGCGCATTCATCGATGCCGAGCATGCTTTTGACCCGATTTACGCCCGCAAACTCGGCGTAAAAGTTGAAGAACTCTATCTCTCCCAACCGGATACCGGCGAACAGGCATTGGAAATCTGTGATACCTTGGTACGCTCCGGCGGTATCGATATGGTCGTTGTCGACTCCGTAGCCGCACTTGTGCCTAAAGCCGAGATCGAAGGCGAAATGGGCGACAGCCACGTCGGCCTGCAAGCCCGCCTGATGAGCCAAGCCCTGCGCAAACTGACCGGCCACATCAAACGCACCAATACATTGGTTGTTTTCATTAACCAAATCCGTATGAAAATCGGCGTGATGTTCGGCAGCCCTGAAACCACAACCGGCGGTAACGCGCTCAAATTCTATGCCTCTGTCCGCCTCGACATCCGCCGTACCGGTCAGATTAAAAAAGGCGATGACGTGATTGGTAACGAAACCAAAGTCAAAGTCATCAAAAACAAAGTTGCCCCTCCGTTCCGTCAAGCCGAATTCGATATTCTTTACGGCGAAGGCATTAGCTGGGAAGGTGAATTGATCGACTTGGGCGTCAAACATGACATCGTTGAAAAATCCGGCGCATGGTACAGCTACAACGGCGCAAAAATCGGCCAAGGTAAAGACAATGTACGCGTTTGGCTGAAAGAAAACCCTGATATCGCCAACGAAATCGATGCCAAAATCCGTGCGGCAGTCGGTATCAATGTCGATATTACCGAAGGCAAATTGGACGACACCGACGGCGAACGTCCTGAGGAATAAGTCTGTCTGAAATTAAAGGTTAAAGACCAAATAAAAGGCCGTCTGAAATCCGACCATTAATCGGATTTCAGACGGCCTTTTATTCAATACTGCTTAAAGCCCCAATGCCTGAGCATGAAACTCAATATGCGAATCGATAAAGCTGGCAATAAAGAAATAGTCATGCCCATAGCCCGGGCGTACTTTATATTGGATATTGAAACCTTTTTCGCGTGCTGAGCGGACAAACCCTTCCAGTTGCAGGACTTCAGGATACAAAGCATCTTCACTGCCGACATCAATCAAAACAGGCAATTTATGCGAGGCCGTCTGAAGCAGCTCTGTACTGTCATAGCGTTTCCACGTTTCCACGTTTTGGCCCAAATAAGCCGAAAACGCCTGCCTGCCGCCTTCCGTATCGATAGGATGACATAAAGGCGCAAAGGCTGAAACCGCAGCATATCGGCCGGGATGCTTCAAAGCCAACTGCAGCGCACCATGCCCGCCCATGCTGAAACCTGCAATGCTGCGCTCTTGCGTTACCGGAAAATGATGCTCGATCAAATCAGGCAATTCTTGGCTGATATAGCTTTCCATTTGGTAATGCTGCGCCCAAGGTGCTTCAGTTGCATTGACATAAAATCCGGCGCCCTGTCCAAGATAATGTTCCTCACTGTCGGCAACATGCCGACCGCGTGGCGAGGTATCCGGGAAAACCACGATAATATTCCATTGCGCCGCAAAACGTTGGATCCCGCTTTGTTGAACCAATTCAGAACCATCACTATTTAAGCCGGAAAGAAAATATAAAACAGGCGCGGGATAGCCTTTTAAGACTTGTGGCGGCAGATAGACATCAAATACCATATCCGTCCGGCAGGTTTGAGAAAAATGGCGGTACCGTTCCTGATACCCGTTAAACATCTTTCTGCGTTCCAGCAAATGCAATTCTGAATTTTTCATTTTATTCCTTGTAAGGAAACAACAATGAGCAGAATGTTAGCGCAAAACCTGCTCATCGTGTTGTTGCCCCATCTTTTTAAGGCAACCCAATCTGCTTTAAACAAGGCTTGCCAATCATGCGAAATCATTACGCCGACAGCATTTAAAATCTATACACAATCTCTGTGGATAAATCTGTTGATAAGCTTTGGGTAATCGTAAAATTTTCTTTAGGAACAAACCAAGTCTTAAATTGACTAAAATTTAATCAAATAAAATATAATAAAATCAAGTGGTTATATTTATAAGATTTTACTATAATCATACAGTGAAAATTTATAGGTAAAACAAGGTTATGCGGCTTTGTGCATAAATTAGGGTTGACATCCCTAAAAATCACCCCGAATCAAAAGCTGCGTAAAACAACGGCCGATTTCATCAGATGCCATTCAAAAGACACGCGGCCATACATTTTGCGTTACAATACGCACTTATTTTTAAGAAAGAAAAATACGCCATGAAAGCCTCCCAGTTCTTCATTTCTACCCTTAAAGAAGCCCCTGCCGAAGCCGCACTTGCCAGCCACAAGCTGATGATTCGTGCCGGCTTGATCAAAGCCAACGCATCCGGTCTTTATACTTGGATGCCGATGGGTCTGCGCGTATTGCGCAAAGTTGAAAATATCGTGCGTGAAGAAATGGCCCGCGCAGGTAGCGTGGAGCTGCTGATGCCGGTGGTACAACCTGCCGAGCTGTGGCAGGAATCCGGCCGCTGGGAGTTTTACGGTAAAGAACTGCTGCGCCTGAAAGACCGTCATGACCGTGATTTCTGTATGGGTCCGACTTGTGAAGAAGTGATTGCCGACATCGTGCGCAAAGAAGTCAACAGCTACAAACAACTGCCGAAAAACTTTTATCACATCCAAACCAAATTCCGCGATGAAGTGCGTCCGCGCTTCGGTGTGATGCGCGCGCGCGAGTTCGTCATGAAAGACGCTTATTCCTTCCATGCCGACTATGCCTCGCTTCAGACGACCTATCAGGATATGTACGACGCTTACTGCCGTATCTTTACCCGTCTGGGCTTGGAATTCCGCCCCGTAGCCGCAGACACCGGCAGCATCGGTGGTACCGGCTCTCACGAATTCCAAGTATTGGCTGAAAGCGGCGAAGACGTTATCGCATACAGCGATACTTCCGATTACGCCGCCAATATCGAATTGGCACCCACCTTGCCGCTCAAAGGCGAACGCGCCGCTGCTCAGGCCGAGTTGACCAAAGTACATACACCAAATGTCAAAACCATTGAGTCTTTGGTTGAATTCCTCAATATTCCGGTTGAACAAACCCTCAAATCCATCGTGGTTGAAGGCGAAAACGAAGGCGAACTCGTCCTGCTGCTGTTGCGTGGCGACCATGAGTTTAACGACATCAAGGCGGAAAAACTGGCCGGCGTGAAATCGCCACTGACCATGGCAAGCCCTGCCGCGATTATTGAACAGTTCGGCGCCAACGGCGGCTCTCTCGGCCCTGTCAACTTCAAAGGCAAAGTCTATGCCGATTTCGCCACCGAAAAAGGCGCAGACTGGGTTATCGGCGCAAACGAAGACGACTACCACTATACCGGCTTCAACTTCGGCCGAGATGCTGCCGAGCCTGAATTTGTCGATTTACGCAATGTCATCGAAGGCGACATTAGCCCTGACGAACAAGGCCGTCTGAAACTGGCGCGCGGTATTGAAGTCGGCCACGTTTTCCAATTGCGCGACAAATATACCCAAGCCATGAATGTCAGCTTCTTGGACAATAACGGCAAATCCCAAATCATGGAAATGGGCTGCTACGGTATCGGTATTACCCGCGTTGTGGCCGCCGCCATCGAACAAAACAACGACGAAAAAGGCATTGTTTGGACCAAAGCAATGGCGCCGTTTGAAGTCGTTATCGTGCCGATGAACTACAAAAAATCAGACGCCGTGCGCGAAGCCGCCGACAAAATCTACGCCGAGCTTTTGGCTGCTGGTGCGGATGTTTTGTTGGATGACCGCGACGAACGTGCAGGCGTATTGCTGAATGACTCCGAGCTGTTGGGTATTCCTCACCGCATCGTGATCGGCGATCGCGCATTGAAAGAAGGCAATGTCGAATATGCCGAGCGCCGTAACAATCAGGCTCAAGCCGTTGCAGTATCAGAAGTTGTCGCCAAGGTTTTGGCCGCATTGAACGCTTAAATTTTTTTCAATAATGAAAAGGCCGTCTGAAACTGATTATTTCGTTTCAGACGGCCTTTTTCTGTTTTAATAAATAATGTTTTTTCCGTAGCTCTCTAATATTTCTTTGATTTTCAGAATGGTTTCTTTGGGCGGCGGATGTACGCCTTTTAATTTGTATTCGTCGCCGCACAAAGCCCATTTGTGTGCGCCCAATTCGTGATACGGCAAGAGCTCGACCATTTCGACATTATCCATATCACCGATAAACTCGCCCAATAAATGCGCTGACCGCTCATCATCGGTATAACCGGGAACAACCACATAACGCACACGCGTCGGCTGATTGCGTTCAGCAAGATAGCGCGCGAATTTCAGCGTTTTGGTATTTGGAATACCGACAAGCACTTTATGAATTTCAGGATCGATTTGTTTTAAGTCGAGCATGACCAAATTGGTATGATCGAGCAAATCATCCAAAATCGAATCATAGTGCAAAGCATAGCCATTGCTGTCTAGACAGGTATGGATATCGTGTTCCCGACAGGCCGTAAACCAATCGCATACAAACTCATATTGCAATAACGGCTCGCCGCCGGTTGCCGTTACGCCTCCGCCTGTCGCACGCAAATAATGACGATAGGTCATGACCTGCTTCATCACAGTTGCCACATCCAATTCCTGCGCCTGCTCAGTATGAAGATCCCATGTGTCACGATTATGGCAATACAGGCAACGCATCAGGCAGCCTTGCAAAAAGAGCACGTAGCGCAAACCCGGACCATCGACAGCACCGCAAGATTCAATCGAATGAATAATGCCTTTACCGTTATAGTGACGGTGGCCAAGGTCTTTCAGTGCCGGCTCGGGGGTAATGGCAAAAGTCGTGGACATAGTGTTCGGCTCAAAAATGTTTTTGCTTATATGGATTGTACGATAATAAAGGCCGTCTGAACATTTCAGACGGCCTCGGAGCTTTGTTTCAAAACAAACCAAATGCAAATTTAGCTTCCGGTTTGTTTCTCCACCCGGATTACATGGTTTCTGTGAATGTACGGGTAATCACGTCAAGCTGTTGTTCGCGGGTCAGCGAGTTGAAGCGAACCGCATAACCGGACACACGAATGGTCAACTGCGGATATTTCTCTGGATTGTGCATCGCATCTTCCAAAGTCTCGCGATTCAATACGTTGACGTTCAAGTGTTGTCCGCCTTCCAAAATACCGTCTTCATGGTGGAAATAACCGTCCATCAAACCGGCAAGGTTGCGTTCGCGAGAATACTCGTCTTTACCCAACGCGCCAGGAATAATGGAGAAGGTATAGGAAATACCGTCTTTGGCAAACTCAAATGGCAGTTTGGCTACGGAAGTCAATGAAGCGACTGCACCGTTGACGTCACGACCGTGCATTGGGTTTGCACCCGGACCAAACGGAGCGCCTGCACGGCGGCCGTCTGGAGTATTACCGGTTTTCTTACCGTAAACAACGTTGGAAGTAATGGTCAGTACGGACTGAGTCGGAGTGGCGTTGCGGTAAGTTTTGTGGGTTGCCACTTTTTTCATGAAGCGTTCAACCAAATCGCAAGCAATATCGTCAACGCGGTCGTCGTTGTTACCAAATTGTGGGTATTCGCCTTCGATTTCGAAGTCAACGGCAATGCCATTTTCGTCACGAATCGGTTTCACTTTGGCGTACTTAATGGCGGACAATGAGTCGGCAGCCACAGACAAACCGGCGATACCGCATGCCATCGTACGTTTCACATCACGGTCATGCAATGCCATCAATGCAGCTTCGTAGCTGTATTTGTCGTGCATGTAGTGAATAATGTTCAGCGCGGTAACGTATTGGGTTGCCAACCAATCCATGAATTTGTCCATGCGCTCAAAGACAGTGTCGTAGTCCAAAACTTCGTCCATAATCGGCTCGGTTTTCGGACCAACTTGCTCTTTAGATTTCTCGTCCACGCCGCCATTGATTGCGTACAGCAGAGTTTTAGCCAAGTTGGCGCGTGCGCCGAAGAACTGCATTTGTTTGCCGACCACCATCGGGCTGACGCAGCAGGCAATGGCGTAGTCGTCGCTATTGAAGTCAGGGCGCATCAAATCGTCGTTTTCGTATTGGATGGACGAAGTATCGATGGATACTTTGGCGCAGAATTCTTTAAAGCCTTGCGGCAGTTGTTCTGACCACAATACAGTGATGTTTGGCTCAGGAGACGGGCCCATGTTGTACAGAGTATGCAGCACGCGGAAGTTGGTGCGGGTTACCAAGGTACGGCCATCCAAGCCCATGCCACCGATAGATTCGGTTGCCCAAATCGGGTCGCCGGAGAACAGTTGATCGTATTCCGGAGTACGCAGGAAACGGACCATACGCAGTTTCATCACCAAGTGGTCAATGAATTCTTGCGCTTGGGTTTCGGTAATCACACCGTTTTTCAGGTCGCGTTCGATGTAGATGTCCAAGAATGAAGATACACGGCCGAAAGACATCGCCGCACCGTTTTGAGATTTAACGGCAGCGAGGTAGGCAAAGTAAGTCCATTGGATGGCTTCTTGTGCATTTTTTGCAGGGCCGGAAATATCGTAGCCGTAAGAAGCTGCCATTTCTTTCATTTGGTTCAATGCTTTATATTGCTCATTGATTTCTTCGCGGCGGCGGATCACTTCTTCCAAGTCCACACCGTTTTCCAAATCGGCTTGCAGTGAGTTGAACTGGTTGAGTTTGTCTTTCATCAAGAAGTCGATACCGTACAATGCCACGCGGCGGTAGTCGCCGATAATACGGCCGCGGCCATAAGCATCCGGCAGGCCGGTAATCACGCCTGATTTGCGGCAGCGGCGGATGTCGGGCGTATAAACGTCAAATACGCCTTGGTTGTGGGTTTTGCGGTATTTGGTGAAAATTTCGCTGACTTCGGGATTCAATTCAACGTTGTACACTTTGCACGCGTCTTGCACCATTTTCAAACCGCCAAACGGCATGATAGAGCGTTTCAAAGGCTCGTCTGTTTGCAGGCCGACAATGGTTTCCAAATCTTTGTTGATGTAGCCTGGAGCGTGGCTGGTAATACCGGAGACGATTTGCGCGTCGATTTTATACGGCTCGTGTGTACGGTTTTCAACCTTGATACCTTCCATCACTTCCGCCCACAGTTTGGTTGTGGCTTCGGTTGCTGGTGCCAAGAAAGAGGCATCGCCTTCATATGGCGTGTAGTTTTTTTGAATAAAATCGCGGACATCTACGTTGGTTTCCCAGTTGCCACCGACAAAACCTTCCCAAGCGGCTGGACGTTGCTGAACATCATTTGACATATCAAGCTCCTAATTTTATTGAAAATATAGACTGTAAATTTTCTGAAAGGATAACATCAATACCCATTTATTTACAGGGGTTTTTATGAAATAAAATTACAGATTTGGTTTTTCTTGATTTACGTCAATGAGAATAATTGTTACTTGGCACTACATCTCACTTTCCAAACATTCGTACTTAAAAACAGCGTAAAATACAAAATTCAGCCCTGAAGACAGGTGTTCTTCAGGGCTGAGTTTTTATTGCATTTTATATAAAAGGCCGTCTGAATTTTCAGACGGCCTTTTATTCACTTAATCAATTAAGCAAACGGATGATGCAAAACAATGGTTTCTTCACGGTCAGGACCGGTTGAAACAATGGCCACAGGCGCACCGCACACTTCTTCAATACGTTTCAGATAAGCTTTAGCGTTTTCAGGCAGCTTGTCGTACTCTTTCACACCGAAAGTCGACTCGCTCCAACCCGGCATGGTTTCATAAATCGGTTTGCAGGTTTCTACCGCATCGGAGCCGCAAGGCAGAATGTCGGTTTTGCTGCCATCAGGCAATTCATAACCTACACAGATATTGATATTCTCAATACCATCCATCACGTCCAGCTTGGTAATGCACATGCCGGAAATGCCGTTAACTTGAATAGAGCGTTTCAGAGCAGCTGCGTCAAACCAGCCACAACGACGCGCACGACCGGTTACGGAGCCGAACTCATGGCCGCGTTCAGCCAAGCCTGCGCCCACTTCGTCAAACAATTCAGTCGGGAATGGGCCGGAACCCACGCGGGTGGTATAGGCTTTAACGATACCCAAAACGTAATCCTGCATTTGCGGGCCCACGCCTGCACCGGCAGAAGCGGCACCTGCCAAGCAGTTGGACGAAGTTACAAACGGATAAGTACCGTAGTCGATGTCCAGCAACGTACCTTGTGCGCCTTCAAACAACAGGCTTTCGCCTTTGCGGTTTTTCTCGTTCAAAACACGGGAAACATCGGTAATCATCGGCGTAATGCGCGGTGCAACTTTTTCAATGACCGCCATCACATCTTCAACTTTTACCGGCTCGGCATTGTGCAGGTGTTGCAACTGAACATTGTAATAAGCCAAAACAGCTTCCAGTTTTTCAACCAGTTTTTCAGGGTGCAACAAGTCCACCACGCGAATCGCGCGACGGGCAACTTTATCTTCATAGGCTGGGCCGATGCCGCGACCGGTTGTACCAATTTTGCTTTTACCGCGGGAAGCTTCGCGTGCTTGGTCAAGCGCAATGTGGTAAGGCAGAATCAATGGACAGGTCGGCGCAATTTTCAGACGGCCTTCGACGTTTTTCACACCGGCAGCATTCAATTCGTCGATTTCACCCAACAATGCTTCAGGAGAAACGACAACACCTGAACCGATGAAGCAGTCCAAAGTCTCGTGCAAAATGCCGCTTGGAATCAGGCGCAAAATGGTTTTTTTGCCACCGACGACCAAAGTATGGCCGGCATTGTGGCCGCCTTGGAAACGTACTACACCGCTGGTTTCTTCCGCCAGCCAGTCAACAATCTTACCTTTGCCTTCATCACCCCATTGGGCACCGATTACGACAACATTTTTAGCCATAGCCATCTAACCTTATTTCAGATACAAAATTTCAAAATAAAACTCAATCGTTCAAAGCGATTACTTTCCAAACGCCATCTACCTGTTTCAGACGGCCTGTAACCTCTTCCGAACCGTTATAGCCGATACCGTAATCGATAACGACACATTGTCCTTGTTCGCGCAAAGCATCTACCACTTCTTGAGCCGCAGGCATGTCCTTTACATCGACAGCCACCACGGATTCCCGTCCGATAGCAGGAAGGCGGCCGATGAAGCTGCGCAAATCAAAACTGAATCCGGCAGCAGGACGCGCGCGTCCGAAGTATCCGCCCAAGCCATCATAACGGCCGCCGCGTGCTACGGCATCATGACGATTTGAACCATAAGCCGCGTAAAGCAAACCGGTGTGGTAATTGTCAACGCGCAGTTCCGACAAATCGATATGCACTTTTTGATTTGGGAACGCATCGCATACTGCCTGCAATTCATCCAAGGCCGCACTGACTGCGGACAATTCGGGTAATTTCTCTCTAGCCAAAGTCAGCACTTCACGACCGCCGTACAGTCGGGGCAACAGTGAAAACGCTTTTGCCCACATACCATCGAGTTTCCACTCTTTGACCAACTGGCTGACGGCTTCAGCATCTTTGTCCTGCATCGATGACAGCAGGATTGCCGATTGCTGCTCATCCAAATGCGCGGCATTTGCCAAAGCACGGAATACGCCGATATGACCCAATGAAAGCAAAACTTCGCCCATATCGGCAATCTTCATACTTTTCAGCATCAAATCGATCAATTCAATATCCGCTTCAATGCCTTCCAAACCGTACATTTCCGCACCCGCCTGCAAAGGCTCGCGCATATTGAGCAGTCCGTCAGGCCGCGCATGAAGCACCGAACCGGCATAGCATAAACGGTTGATGCCTTGATTGGCGGAAAGCAAGTGGGCATCAATACGCGCCACCTGTGGCGTAATATCCGCGCGGATACCGAGCTGACGGCCGCTAAGCTGATCGACGACCAAAATGGTTTTCAAAGACAAACCGGCATCGATATGCGTCAATAAGGAATGGCTGTATTCCATCAATGGCGGTTGCACCAATTCATAACCATGCACGCGAAACAAAGCCAACAACCGCTCACGGGCGCTTTCCAGTTGTCGGGCATTGGTCGGTAACACGTCGGCAACGTGTTCAGGAAGCTGCCAAGACTTCATGAGAATCTACCTCTGTTTTTTTGTAAACATAAAGGGCTGATTAAATTTAAAACCAAATCAGCCTGACGACTGAAATTTTCCTGAATGCATCAATAGCAAATCTGATGCGGCTTCAACAAAACTGATTTTAAATTTAAACAGCCCCTGAGTAACGGCTTCAAACCGTCGAGTTATTAAAATCAGACTTTACCATATTAAAACGAATTTTGCACCCTGTTTACAGAGAACGTAAAAAAACATTAAAAACAAAGGCCGTCTGAAAACCAAATGCATAGCTGCATCGTTTTCAGACGGCCTTATTCATGCCTGAACAACCCGACGCTTAGCGCCAGTAACGCCACCAAGGCATATCGTCAGATCGCCATTCGTGTTGCAAGAACGGGCTTTGCGGGAAGTTGGTTTCCAAAACGCGGCGTGTATCGGCAGCCAGTTGCGGCTTGTCCAGTTTTTTGTATGCCAATTCCATCATCGCCAAAGCTTCTTCGACGTAACGGGTATTTTGGTAACGGCTGACGATTTTTTGCGCACGGTTGGCCGCTGCGACATAAGCACCGCGTTTCATGTAATAACGTGCCACAGATATCTCGTTACCACCCAAAGCGTCCACCAGCTTGGCCATACGCTCGGTTGCATCGGCAGCGTATTTGCTGTTTGGATAACGTTGAACCAACTCGGCAAACGCCTGATAAGCATCGCGGTTAGCTTTCGGGTCGCGGTCGGACCAGTCTTGGGAAGCCAGCTTGTTCAAGAAAGACTGGTCTTCGTTAAACAGGACCAAACCTTTCAAGTACAGCGCGTAGTCCATATTCGGATGTTGCGGATGATGGCGTTGGAAGCGCGCAATGGCAGCCAAGGCTTTTTCCGGCTCATCGTCTTTATAATAGGCATACGCCGTATCCAACTGGGACTGCTGGGCATAGCGGCCGTTTGGAAAACGGGATTCTAAAATTTCGTATAACTTGACAGCTCGCGTATAATTGTTGCTGTTCAATTCGTCTTGCGCTTCGGCATAAAGCTTTTCCACACTCCAATCTTGAGTAATTTGGGCGTCTTTATCGATTGTGCCTTTATTTGCGCAGGCACTCAGTGCCAAACCTAAAGAAACTACTAAAAGAATTTTTTTCATGCAGAATACTTCCTTTGATAACGAAGCCGATTATAGCGATGATTTAGACTTTCCGTCATCCCCTGAAACAGAAAGTTGTGTTAATTTGACCGTTCCGCTCGAAATGGCGGGCGGAAGGCTGGATGCCGTATTGGCCAAACTCATGCCCGACTACTCGCGCAGCCGTCTGAGTTCGTGGATTAAAGAGGGTGCGGTCATTGTAAACGATAAGCCCGCTCAACCCAAAGATAAAATGATAGGCGGTGAATTGATTGCCGTTACGGTACGTCCGAGCGAAGAAAACCTCGCGTTCACACCCGAACCCATGGATTTGGACATTATTTATGAAGACGATACCGTCATCGTCATCAACAAACCGGCCGGATTGGTCGTCCACCCTGCCGCAGGCAACTGGAGCGGCACCCTGCTCAACGGCCTGTTGGCGCACTGTCCCGAATTAAGCCAAGTGCCGCGTGCAGGTATCGTACACCGTTTGGACAAAGAAACCAGCGGCCTGATGGTGGTCGCTAAAACCCTGCCGGCGCAAAACTCACTGGTTCAACAGCTTCAAGAGCGCACAGTCAAACGCATTTACCGCGCAGTCGCCAACGGCATTGTTCCTTTTGACGGCAAAATCGAAACCCAAATCGGCCGCGATCCGCACAACCGCCTGAAAATGGCAGTCGTCAAATTCGGCGGCAAGCCTGCCATTACCCACGTCAAAGTGTTGGAACGTTATCTGGCGCACAGCTACATCGAATGCTCGCTCGAAACCGGCCGTACTCACCAAATCCGCGTTCATATGCGCGAAGCCAACCATCCGCTGGCTGCCGACCCTGTTTACGGCAACCTGCGCCATCCATGCAGCGATGCGGTTAAAGAAGCCATCAAAGCCCTCGGCGCGCGCCAAGCCCTGCATGCCTACCACTTGAGCTTTGTACATCCGAAAACCGGCGAAACCGTTTCCTTTGAAGCGCCTATGCCTGACGATATGTACCACTTGCTTTCCGTCCTGCGTCTGGAGGCCGGTTTGGATTCGTCCCTGAGCAACGAGGAAGAATGGCAAGAGAAATTCGGCATGGACGATGACGATGATTGGAATGAAGACGACTACGATGTCGAAGTCGTTTATGTAAGGGATTAAACCCATATTTTCAGACGGCCTAAAATATTATTTGAGGCCGTCTGAAATCAATCCGTTCCAATACTTCAGCGATTCAAAGATTATGAAAACCATCACAGATACCCTGAACCTCGCCCCGCAAGGCAAGAATTTTTTGACTGCCGATTGGCCTGCCCCTGCCAATGTTAAAACGCTTATTACCACGCGCAACGGCGGTGTCAGCGAAGGCGTGTACCGCAGCCTGAATGTCGGCTCGCACGTCGGCGACAATCTCGAAGCCGTACTCCGCAACCGCGAAATCGTACAGGAACAAGTCGGCCTGCCCATTGCCTACCTTAATCAAATCCACAGCACCATCGTTGTGAATGCTGCAGAAGCATTAGGCAATACGCCCGACGCCGATGCCTCGGTTGATACGACGGGTACGGTCGCCTGCGCTTCGATGACTGCCGATTGCCTGCCTGTCTTGTTTTGCGACAAAGCAGGGACCGTTGTTGCGGCGGCTCATGCAGGTTGGCGCGGTTTGGCCGGCGGCGTTTTGCAAAACACCATTGCGGCAATGAATGTCGAGCCGTTGGAAATCATGGCCTATCTCGCGCCTGCCATCGGCCCTGATGCGTTTGAAGTGGGACAAGATGTATTTGATGCGTTTTGCGCACCTATGCCGGAAGCTGTCGATGCGTTTAAAGACATCGGCGGCGGCAAATACCTTGCCGACATTTACGCTTTGGCGCGCATGGTTCTGCACCGCGAAGGCGTGAACATGATTTATGGCGGCACCCATTGCACCGTCTTGGAACGCGATACTTTCTTCTCCTACCGCCGAGACGGGCAAACCGGCCGCATGGTCAGCCTGATTTGGCTGGAAAAATAAGCGTTGTATCTTATAGACAAGGCCGTCTGAAATACTTTCCGTTTACGGTTTCAGACGGCCTAAACATTATTCGTTATAATCCGACGATACCGTAACCGGTTTCAACGAAGGAATATCCAATGAAAAAAATCCTATTGCCTGCACTCGCCCTATTGATTGCCTCTTGCGGTTTCCACCTGAAAGGCACAGGCGTGACTTCTCAGCCGTTGCCTTATCAGAACTGGCATGTAGAAGGCGGAGCCGTCATGCAAAAAGCGCTGGAAAATGCCTTACGCCGTGCCGACGGCCATCCGGTTAGCGAAGCCGAATCACAAATCACCCTGCGCGTTGTCGACTTTCAAAAACGCCGCGATATCTACACCATCACCCGCGCCGCCGCAATCAACGAATACCTGCTGGCCATGACCGTCAAAGCCCAAGCCTTCCGCAACGGCGAGCCGGTTGGCGAACCGCTGGAAATTAAGGTTCACCGCACCATGGACTACGCCGACAGCGAAGTTTTGGGTAAACAGGAAGAGGAAGAAACCATTTGGTCTGAAATGCGCATTGACGCCGCAGATCAAATCGTCCGCCGCCTGACTTTCCTGAAGGCGCAATAATGGCTGCCGCGCCCATTGAGAGCCTGCGCCCCGATACGCCGCTCAAACCGTTGTACATCATCCACGGCGAAGAGGATTTGTTGCGCATCGAGGCTTTGGATACGCTGCGCGCAGCCGCAAAAAAACAAGGTTATCTCAACCGCGAAGTCTATACCGCCGAAAACAATTTTGACTGGAACGAGCTGTTGCAAAGTGCCGGCAGCGCAGGTTTGTTTGCCGATTTGAAACTGCTGGAAATCCACATTCCCAACGGCAAACCCGGCAAAAACGGAGGCGATGCCCTGCAAACCTTCGCCGAACGCCTGCCCGAAGATACGGTTACGCTCATCCTACTGCCCAAGCTTGAAAAAGCGCAAATCCAGTCCAAATGGTTTTCCGCATTGGCAGGCAAAGGCATCGTCTTAGAAGCCAAAGCCGTTGCGCCACATGCTTTGCCGCAATGGATACAGGGCCGTCTGAAACAGCAGGGTTTGGATATCGAGCCTGAAGCACTCGCCCTTTTTGCCGAGCGCGTCGAAGGCAATCTTTTGGCCGCCCGTCAGGAAATCGAAAAACTCGCCCTGCTCCATCCACAAGGCCATTTAATCAATATTGCCGACGCAGAGGCTGCAGTTGCCACCGTCGCCCGCTTCGACGTATTCCAACTGGCAGGCGCATGGATGAAAGGCGACGCCCTGCGCGTTTCCCGTTTGCTGGACGGTTTGGAAGAAGAAGGCGAAGAGCCGGTTTTGCTGTTGTGGGCGGTTGCCGAAGACATCCGCACCCTAATCCGCCTGACTGCCGCACTCAAGCAAGGCCAAAACATCCAAAGCCTGCGCAACAGCCTGCGTTTATGGGGCGACAAGCAGACCCTTGCACCGATGGCGGCCAAACGCATTTCCATCAACCGCCTGCTCGACGCGCTCAAAACCTGCGCCAAAATCGACCGCATCATCAAAGGCGCGGAAGAAGGCGATGCATGGACCGAGTTCAAACAGCTCGTCACTTCGCTGGCCGCTTGAAAACCGTTGCCACGCGTCAAGAAACTTGCACGCAATACGCCCCAAAAACAGAAAATACTGTAAAATAGCGTAAACTTAAATTTAGGCCGTCTGAACCTCGCATTTCAGACGGCCTCTTCCAGCAAAAAACAAGGAAACACCAACTATATGGATAATAAAACCAAACTTCGCATCGGCGGTCTGGCCCTGCTGACCACTGCCGTATTAAGCCTCATCATCGTTCTGATCGTCGACTCATGGCCGCTCGCCATCCTGTTGGCCGTCATCATCGTGGCCGCTGCCGCAGGCGGTTTCGTTTGGACTTCACGCCGTCAGCAACGCCAATTCCTCGAGCGCCTGAAAAAATTCGACATCGATCCGGAAAAAGGCCGTATCAACGAAGCCAACCTGCGCCGCATGTACCACAGCGGCGGACAACATCAAAAAGACGCGATTACCTTGGTTTGCCTGTCACAAAAATGTTCCGTTGACGAAGCGCACGCCATCTTCAAAAAACGTCCGACCCGTCAGGAAATGAACCAAATGGCTGCCCAACAGGCACGCGGTCAAAAACGTCCACATCGCTAATCCTGACAGTAACAGGCCGTCTGAACATCCTATCCCGTTTCAGACGGCCTGTTTTTATTCCCATCAAACCTATTTCCGTTTCCATCGCATTATGACCCGTCTTCCTACCGCCCCACTCAAACGCCGCCTCGCCGCACTGGTTTACGAACTTCTACTGACCGGCGCCGTGACCAGTATTGCCGCCCTTGCAGCCGGTATTGTCGCCATCTTTCTCAATCCCATTTCCACGCGCCTGTCCATGCTGACAACCTGCCTGATTCTGTTCTACGCATGGTGGCTCTACTTCCGCGCCAACTGGCACAAAAAAGGCCAAACCCTCGCCATGCAGACATGGAAAATCGGTTTGGCCGATAAAAACGACACTCAGCCGCCCCTGCCTCAACTGCGCCTGCGCTTTATTTGGGCAAGCATTTTTATTGTCTTCATTCCCCTGTTTGCCTACGCCGGATTGCGCCATCTGCTCAATATCCCACCCAAAGGCGCATTCGGCGCCGCGCTTATTTGGCTCATCCTGCCATGGGGCTTCGCCCTGTTCCATCCCGACCGCCAGTTCCTCTACGACTTCTTGGCCGGAACAAGGCTGGTGGATTTAAATCAGAAGAAAACAAACGAATAAAATCCAAAAGCGGCTCAAGCTCTAAATAAAATAAAGGCCGTCTGAAACTCAAAATAAGTTTCAGACGGCCTTTAATCATAACATCAAGCAATGATTATTCTTGCCAACGTTTAAACACCAGCGAAGTATTGACGCCGCCAAAAGCAAAGTTATTGCTGACCACATAATCGGTTTGAATCTCACGTCCGCCTGTTTGAATATAATCCACCTTGCCGCAACGCGGATCGATGTTTTCCAAATTGATGGTCGGCGCAAACCAACCGTTGTTCATCATTTCGATGGTAAACCAAGCTTCCAATGCGCCGCATGCGCCGAGTGTATGGCCGAGATAGCTTTTTTGCGAACTCATCGGCACAAAACCAAACACTGCCTCAGTCGCCAATGTTTCAGCAATATCGCCTTTTTCGGTCGCCGTACCGTGGCCGCTGACATAGCCGACTTTATCAGGCGTAATACCGGCATCTTTCAGCGCAAGCTCCATACATTTTTGCATGGTTTCTTTTTGCGGCTGGGTAACGTGGCTGCCGTCGCTGTTGGCACCATAGCCGACAAGCTCGGCATAGATTTTCGCACCGCGCGCACGGGCGTGTTCCAATTCTTCCAATACGAAAATGCCTGCGCCTTCGCCGATGACCAAGCCGTCGCGTCCGTTGTCGTAAGGACGCGGGGTCAGCTCAGGTTCGCCGTTGCGGCGGCTGGCAGCATAAAGTGAATCGAAAACATACACTTCGGACGGACAAAACTCTTCGCCACCTCCCGCCAGCATCATATCAATCAGGCCGTATTTAATCGCTTCGTAGGCATAACCAATGCCTTGGCTGCCGGAAGAACACGCGCTCGAAGTCGGGATAATGCGGCCTTTTAAGCCGAAGAAAATACCGATATTGGCGGCAGTCGTATGCGGCATCATACGCACATAAGTATTGGCGTTGAAATTGCGCGATGTGCCGGTGAGCAAAAGTTCGCCCATATCGCCGATGTCTTTGGTGCTGCCGACAGACGAACCGCACGCCACGCCCATACGGCCGTCGGTAATGCTTTCATCACCCAGCAAACCCGCATCCGTCAAGGCTTGTTCCGCCGCATCGACACACAAATGCGACACGCGCCCCATGCTTCTGAGCTGCTTGCGTGTCCAGTGCTCTGGAGGGGAATAGCCTTCAATCGGCGCGCCCAGTTGCGCTTCCAATTCAGGAAAGCGTCCGCTCCAGTCCATGCATTTGACCGCGTTTTTTTCGGCTTTAAAGGCCGTCTGAATACTTTGCCAATCACGGCCGAAGGCGGTAATACCGCCGATACCTGTTACTACGACTCTTCTGGTATTCAACACAAACCTCCGTTCACAGCAATCACTTGGCGCGTAATGTACGCCGCTTTTTCATCCATCAAAAAGCGCACCGCATGCGCCACTTCCTCAGGCAATCCCATACGCGCAGCAGGGACGGCCTTTAAGATTTCTTCGACAGGCACGTTCTCATCGATAATATCGGTATCGATAAGGCCCGGTGCCACGCAGTTGACGGTAATTTTTCGTTTTGCCAACTCAACCGCCAAGGCTTTTGCCGCGCCGATCAGGCCCGCTTTGGACGCGCTGTAATTGACCTGACCGCGGTTGCCCGTCAAACCGGACACCGATGCCATACACACAATCCGTCCGGCTTTGCGGCGGCGGATCATCGACATGGTCAAAGGATGCAACACATTATAAAAACCGTCCAAATTGGTACGCAGCACCAAGTCCCAATCATCATCAGTAAACGCAGGAAACGCATTGTCGCGCGTCAGGCCGGCGTTCAACACCACGCCGTAATATGTGCCGTTTGCCTCAATGTCGGCAGTCAGAATTTCACGGCAGGCTTCGCGGTCAGACACATCAAACTGCAACACGCGCGCATTTCTACCCAATGCACGGATTTCTTCCGCGACAGCTTCCGCTTCATCGCGGCGGCTGCGGCAATGGACGACGATATCAAAGCCGTCCTGCGCCAAACCAAGCGCAACAGCTTTGCCGATACCGCGATTAGACCCTGTAATTAAAATAGTTTCACTCATACGTTTTCTCACTATATCGACAGGCCGTCTGAATCTTTGTCTTTTCAGACGGCCTTGTAAACGGTTTAAATGACTTGACCGTCTTTCGGACTGTACACATTTAAAGAAGCTTTTGCCAGTAAACCGTCCGGCGGCAACAGATGCTTCACATCTTCCGGCGCATCCGTCCAGCGCAACTCGCAATCAAATACGCCCATGCCGCCCAAATCCTGAATGGACACATGCGCCCTGACTTCCAGCTCAGTACCGACAGGCACGGAATCGGCAAACAAATCCAGCTTGCGCGTTCCCAATAAAAAACCCAAGCGTACAGGCTCTCCGGCCTTTAAAGCCTCAATGCCTGCAAACGCGCCTATACCCTGCGCCATCAATTCCATATAAGCCATAGACGGCAACACACCGTCCTGCAGCAAAATATGCTTATCGCCAACCGGCGCACGGCAAACCGTGTAGTCATCGCCAAATTCTTTCACACAGTCGATAAGCACCATATGTCCGCTGTGCGGAAGCAGCGAAGCCACATCATAAATCGGGGCACTCGGTATTGAAGGCATAAAATGTCATCCGGGAATAAATTACGTTACAATATGCATTATAACAGAGCCTAGCTTTTACTAACTCATTTCATTACAATGTATGAAAATGTAAAACATTGAAAGACATCATGCCTCAAAACGTTTGCCGTTTCAGCTTCAATATCGCCGCATGGCAGGCCTCCTCCAGCAAAATCAGTACGCCGGAGCAATGGCAGGACTGGGCGCAGGGAAAACTCGATACCGCCTCACTGCCGGAGTGCAAACCCGCGCTCTCCTTTTTGCCGCCTATGCAACGCCGCCGCTTGGGAAAAGCGGCACGCTTGGTTTGTGATGCCGCATGGAATCTGGCCGACCAATATCCCGAAAGCGTACCGGTTTACGTTTCGCACGACGGCGAAAGCAACCGCAGCTTTGAATTGTGGCAAGAACTTTTGAACACGCATACCGTCTCGCCGACCTCATTCGGTCTGTCCGTCCACAACGCAACGATTGGGCAATGGTCGATGTTGCGCAAAGACATGAGCGAGCATACTGCCTTGGCCGTTGCCGCCGATTCCTTTGAAACCGCGCTGACCGAGGCATTTGCGCTTTTGCAAGACGGCACGTCGTCTGTTTTAGTGATTGTCGCCGATGATCCTTTGTCTGAAGACTATCCTGTTTTGGCTACCCGTGCGCCGTTTGCCTATGCATTGGCACTGGTCATCACAAAGGGCGAAGACTATACCTTGAGCTTGGAAAGCACATCCGCAAGGCCGTCTGAAAATCCTAACGATACAACAGTCGAGCCCTATTGGAGCAGCTTGGAGTGGATACGCTTCCTGCTTTCAGACGGCCGACAACACACGCAACACTATATCGGTAGAAACTGGCACTGGCAGAAAAACGCATGAAGACTTTAGACTATTTCCGTCGCTTTTTTGCCACACTCTTCGGCTTCATCCTCTTCGGCGTTGCAGGCGTATTGTTCAAAATCGCACTTTTGCCCTATACGCTCAAATCGACCAAAGGCGACATCAAACGTCAACTTGAAGCAAGACGCATGATAGGCAAAGTTTGGCGTTTCTTCGTCGGCTACCTGCAATGGTCGGGCGTATTGAGCGTCCGCTTCAACGGCTTGGAAAAACTCGGCAGACCCGGCCAGCTCATTCTTGCCAACCATCCCTCGCTTTTGGATGTCGTCTTGCTGATCAGCCACTATTCCGAGCCAAACGTACTGGTTAAAAAAGACCTGTTGCACAACCCCAGCATGAAAAGCCAGATTATCGCTTCAGGCTACATCCCCAACGATGAAAGTATGGAAATGCTGGAAGAAATCGATGCCGTGTTCAAAAGCGGGCAAAGCCTACTAATTTTTCCCGAAGGCACCCGCACAGGTTGGGACGGACAGGTTAAAATGCACCGCGGCGCCGTATCGCTCGGTTTGCGCAGCGCATCAGTCATCACGCCCGTGTGCATCAAGATGACGCCGCCCAATTTTAAAAAGGGGCAACCGTGGTACAAAATCCCACCGCAAAAAATTCATTATGAAATTACCGTCGGCGACGACATCCTGCCGGAAGAATGGCTGGCAGAAAAACCCCTGCCCATCGCCGCAAGGCGTTTAAACGAATACCTGCAAGACTATTTTACAAGGAAAACCACATGAGCAATTTAGAAAACCAAATCAAACAATTAATCATCGACAGCTTAGGTCTGGAAGACATTACCGTTGCCGACATCGGCAGCGAAGATCCGCTTTTCGGCGACGACGGCCTGGGTCTGGATTCGGTTGATGCATTGGAACTTGGTTTGGCCGTACAAAAAACCTTCGGCTTCCAGCTCGACGGTGAAAACGACAACCTGCGCGAAAACTTCGCCAACGTCAAAACTCTGGCCGAGTTCGTCAAGAGCCGCCAAGCATAAGGGAGAGAGAGAAGATGACCGAACAAGAAGTACGCACCCTGCTGACCGATGCACTGGTTAACCTGTTTGAAATCGAACCGGAACGCATCAAACCCGAAACCAACCTCTACGAAGATTTGGAAATCGACAGCATCGACGCTATCGACCTTATCGACCACATCAAACGCGAAACCGGCCGCAAACTGCAAGCCGAAGACTTCCGCAACGTGCGCACCGTAGAAGACGTGGTTCAAGCGGTTTTGAAAGTACAACAAGATTCCTGATTCCTCTTTGAATCAGCATATTTTCAGACGGCCTTGTCAATCCGCAAGGCCGTCTGAAAATCAATCACAACCATGAAAATACTAGGAAAACTCCTACTGACCCTTGCCAGTCTCGCGTATCCGCTCCTATGGTATTACGGCAGGGAAAACGGCGCATTTTTCTGGCTTGCCGCGGCCATGTGTGTGTTATGGCTGATACGCGCCGCCATGCCGCAAACCACAGCCCAACGCATTACGGCGATTATCCTTGCTGCTTTTTTTGCGGCGGTACTGGTTTTCAGACGGCCTGACTCGATGTATTGGTATCCCGTTGCCGTCAACGCGCTGATGCTTGCCGTTTTCGGCGGCAGTCTGTTTGCCAAACAAACCGTTATCGAACGCCTCGCCCGACTGCAACACCCCGACCTGCCGCCCGAAGGTGTGCACCACACTCGGCGCGTTACGCAAATCTGGTGCGCGTTCTTTATCTTCAACGGCGCAACCGCCGCCATTTTGGCAGGCTTACAATATTACGACTGGTGGGCGGCTTATACCGGCATTGTGTCGTATGTGTTAATGGGAATCTTATTTGCCGGAGAGTGGATTTATCGGAAATTGGTTTTGAAGGTTTAATCCATTAAAAATATTTCATCAATTAGACGAATAACCATAATGAAAAAAATTATCCTACTCATCCTGATTTCCTTCACATTTACCGCATGCTCTTCTACATCTAAAACGCCTTTATCCCCTGAAGAAAAGGCAGAAGCCGAATACAAGAAAAATTATACGGAAGTTACCAGCCACACCATCAAAACGCGCTCGGGAAACCTGACCGTCATTGACCGAATACACAATCGTTATTCTGACGATATCACAACCAGCAGCATGAATTTGATGATTATTCGGAAATCCAATACGGTAAAAGCAAGAGCTGCACAAACAGCCGTATTTACAGCAACTTTTGCATTATTCATTCTTGCCGGTAGCAGCGGTCATATTGCATATGAAGGCCCTGACCTGCTGGGCAAACACAGTTTAAGCGGGAAGCCCATTAAACCGAATTTTGCGAATCCTGTTTTTGAACAATTCTCCCCAAAAGTTCGCGATTGGGCGGCAAAACGGTCATTTAAAGGCAATAGTGCCAATAAAAAACTATTTGTCCAACCGGGCCGTTTCTATTTGGTTTATGAAAAATTCAATAAACGAGACCGATTCTTTCTAAACAATGAAGTCAGCCTTTTTTTAGACGGACAAAGCGGCAAAACCGATCGGCTACTCCATTGCTTCAAAAGAAGTGAAAGCCATTCATTGGAAGAGTGGCAGGCAAATGATTACGAATTAGTACGCCAAACGACAAACAAACAATACGATGAATGCTTGGCCCAATTCAAAGAAGATACCAAGGCAAATACATCAAAATTATAAAACCTTAGAACCATCATGCACCTAACCCAAATCCTATCCCCCGACCTACCCCAACACGACCTTATCGCCACGCATCCGAATTGGACGCGTGCTGATTTCAACCGTGCGGTTTTCCATCTGTCAGGCCGTCTGAAACAGGCAGGCGTGCAAACGGCCGCGTTGTGGTTTGATGATGCCGCACTGTTTGCCTGTGCTGTGCTGGCAGTGTGGCATTCTGGCGGGAAGGTTTTATTGCTGCCCAATTTGGCGCAAGACAATTTAGAATGGGGGAAAACTGCAGAGGCGTTTTTAACAGATTCAACAGATAAAAAGCTGTCTTCAGACGGCCTAAATATCTGGCACTTGCCTGATGTATTAGCTAAAACAGATTTGGAAGAGCTGAACACCTATCCTGAAAACCATCTGATTCCCGACCATGCCGAAGCATGGCTGAAAACATCCGGATCCAGCGGCGAAGCGCAAATTATTGTGAAAACCGCCGCGCAAATGCAGGCAGAAGCCCTGACTTTGGCAAATACGCTGCCATTTGGACAACACGGTGAAACCGTGATCGGCAGCGTAATTCCGCAACACCTTTACGGCTTCACTTTCCGCTTCGCACTCGCGCTGACAATGGGTTGGACTATGGAACGACAGCAGGCAGTTTATCCGGAAAACCTGCTTTCCAGCACAGCCGCACATGATAAAGTGGTTTGGATTGCCAGTCCGGCCGTACTCAACCGCTTGGGTGAAAACCGCAACTGGCAAAGTATCGGCCATAAAATTGCAGGCATTGTCTCGGCTGGCGGCGCATTGCCCGCAGCCACGGCGGATTTGCTGCAACAGGCTGCCGTCCGCCCGTTTGAAGTTTATGGCAGTACCGAAACCGGCGTGATTGCCTCACGTTGCGAACGCCAAGAATGGCAGCCTTTCGAAGGCGTGGAAATCGGACAAAACGAAGAAGGCGCACTGTGGGCTTCTTCGCCTTGGTCGCCCGAGCGCCGCCAAACAGCCGATTTGATCGAGCCGCAAGATGACGGTTTTCTGTTACTCGGTCGTCAAGACCGCATTATTAAATTTGAGGACAAACGCGTGTCGCTGACCCAAATCGAACACGAACTTTTACAACACCCTTGGATTGCCGACGCCCACTGCGGCCGTCATCCGCAGCATCAACGCATTGCCATATGGGCAGCATTGAACGCAGACGGTATCGCCGCCTTGCGCGAAAAAGGCCGTGCTGCGGTTGCCGATACGCTCAAACGCCATCTGGCCGCCACGCAGGACACCATTGCCCTGCCGCGTTACTGGCGTTTTACCGACAACCTGCCACGTAATGCCCAAGCCAAAATCGCTGCGGCGGATTTTCAGACGGCCTTTACCGTTGCCCAAACTTCGCCCGTTTGGTCGAAAACATCATCTGACGATGAAACCAATACTGAAACTTTTATCGGGCGCGTGCCTTTGGATTTGGTTTATTTCGGTGGCCATTTTGCCACCTTCCCGCTGGTTCCCGGCGTGGTCGAGCTGCAATGGGTGCGCAACCTGATCGCGCCCCAGCCATGGAGTAAACAGCGCGTCATCCGCATCGAAAATCTAAAATATCAGCAGTTTATCCGTCCTCACGATAAAGTGTCGGTAGAGCTAAAATACGATGAAGGTAAAAACAAACTGAGCTTTAAAATCAACAACGGAGAGTATCCGTGTGCATCAGGACGGATTGTGTTTGAGGCCGTCTGAATATACTTATTAACTTTTTAGTGGAAAACCAACAATATGCAACTCTTCCCTGCCCTAGAACAACGCTATTCCCACGAACACCAGTCTGCAGGCGAGGCTCAACGTCTGGCTCAAGAAATCGCTTTTGCACCGATTGTGTTCCAAGTTTCCCGCCTGATGGTGAAATTTGGCATTCTGGACCTGCTGAACGACCATCCAGACGGCCTCACTCAAGCCGAAATTGCTGAAAAAGCGAAAATCAGCAACTACGCGGCACAAGTCCTGCTGGAAGCTTCGCTGTCTATCGGCACTGTCTTGACTCGCGACAACCGCTATTTCATCAGCAAGGCCGGTTGGTTTGTCCTCAAAGACAAAATGGCCCGCGTCAACATGGATTTCACGCAGGAAATCTGCTACCTAGGCATGTTTGATTTGGAAAAAACCCTGCAAACCGGCAAGCCCGAAGGCCTGAAAGTATTCGGCGACTGGCCGACCATTTACGAAGGCTTGTCTTCATTGCCAAGCGTCGCGCAGGAAAAATGGTTTGCATTCGACCATTATTATTCCGACAACTCCTTCGCCGAAGCACTGAACACCGTGTTCGCCAAACCGGTTAAAAAACTGCTCGATGTCGGCGGCAATACCGGCCGCTGGGCGGAACAATGCGTCAACCACAATGCCAAAGTCGAAGTAACCATCATGGATCTGCCGCAACAAATCGGCTTGATGCGCGAGGCGACTAAAGGCAAAAACGGCGCGGACCGTATCCACGCCCATCCGGCCAACCTGCTTGATCCTGAGATTCCGTTCCCAACCGGTTTTGACGCGATCTGGATGAGCCAATTCCTAGACTGTTTCACCGAAGAACAAGCCACCAGCATTCTTCAACGCGCCGCTGCATCTATGAGCGAAAACACCAGCCTCTACATCATGGAGCCTTTCTGGGACAGACAACGCTACGAAACCGCTGCCTACTGCCTGACCATGACCAGCCTGTATTTCACTGCCATGGCCAACGGCAACAGCAAAATCTTCCATTCTGAAGACCTGATCCGTTGCGTTGAAAAAGCCGGATTGAAAGTAGCGGAAATTTCAGACGGCATCGGCCGCGGCCACAGCATCTTGCGCTGCGTTAAGGCCGTCTGAACATCATCTTTTAAACCCTAAAAAGAGACCGACCCCAACAGCCATTTCGGCTATCGGGGTCGGTTTGTTTTTGGTATCCGTTTTAAAACATCAGCCGCGCAACATCCATATTGCACACACTAACACAATCGCTACCGACAAAGCGGCAAGCAGTTGTCCCATTCCTGCCAATTTAGGCTGTTGGGCATCAATAGTTTTAAAGCCACTCATCATCGGCGTAATCAAATCCTGTTTTTTCACAAAGCGATACAGCAAAACAGCCGCGATATGTACACCCGCCAAAACAGCTAAAACATTAAAGAAATTGACATGGATTTTTCGCGCCAGCGTACCGGCGTGTTCGCTGACCAAATGATTTAAAAAGCCGGAATTGGTAAACGTATTTTCATCGGCGGCAAATAAGCCTGTGGCCGTCTGAAAAACCAAGGCGGCCAATAAAGCGATGACCATCAGCGCGCCCAAAGGATTGTGGCCGACCAATTCGTCTTCAGACATTTGACCTTGCGTATAGCGGCGGATTTCGGAAAATGGACGCACAAATCGGCTGAATTTTGCCGTATCACTGCCCCATATCCCCCAGCACAAGCGGAAAGCCACCAAAGCCAGCATCAACAAGCCGCCGCGCAAGTGCCATACCAGCATATCGCCGCCTTGGGTTGCGCTGTACCACATAAAACCCATCAATAACACCAAGAGCCAATGGAACAGGCGCGTAGGTGCGTCCCAAACTTTTATTTTTTGCTTCATTACCTTTTACTTTCTGATTTAAAATTAAATTTCTTATCTTGGAAGGTTACGCCATGCAGCCCATCTACACGCTTCCCGAATCGCTTCAGGCCTTTCAGACGGCCTTAGCATTTCCCGACGTATTCCGCCCCCGCGTCCAAGAATCGCACAAAGGCACATACGGCACGCTTGCCATTATCGGCGGCGCAACGGGAATGAGCGGTGCAGTGGTTTTAGCAGCCACAGCCGCCATGTATCAGGGGTGCGGCAAGGTTTGGGCGGGATTCAACCAAGCCGCGCTGCCTTTTGCCATCATTCCCGAACGCCCTGAAATCATGCTCGCCACTGCGGCCCAACTGATGGAGCGCAACGATGTCAGCGCACGGGTAATCGGCTGCGGATTCGGTTTGGACGGATTATCAGAGCAGCTGCTGCCCAAAATCCTGTCGACACACCATGACCGGCCTTTATTGCTCGATGCAGATGCCTTGACACTGCTGACCCGTTCTCCCGAATTGGCCGAACGTCTCAAATCGTACAAACATATCGTCCTGACACCTCATCCGGCCGAAGCCGCCCGCCTACTCGGTACCGATACTCAATCAGTTCAAGCCGACAGGCAGAAAGCCGTAACCGAAATCAGCCAAAAATATGGCGCGACTGTCGTATTGAAAGGCCATCATACATTAGTTGCCGCAACTGACGGCATGGTCTATACCAACACCAGCGGCAATGCCGGTTTGGCCACTGCCGGCAGCGGCGATGTCTTAAGCGGTATGATCGGCAGCCTGATGGCACAAAGCATTCCGGCATTCCAGGCCGCTTGTTCCGGCGTTTGGCTGCATGGTGCGGCGGCCGATGTCATCAAACACAGCAGCCAAATCGAAACCGGCATGCTCGCCGGAGAAATCGCACCTGTCGCGCGATGGCTGCGCAATATTTTATCAAAAGAGTAATACCGCCTATATCATAAATACAAATTGCAGGCCGTCTGAAAATCAATCTCTATTTTCAGACGGCCTGGTTTATTTTTAAGTCATTTTGCAAATTAAGGTTAAGACGTGTATCCTTGATGTCCCTTAAAAACAACTTCACAACATATTATCATGAGTATCCTCAATAAAATCAGCAACTTTATTGGAAAAACATTTTCCCTTTGGGCGGCGCTCTTTGCCGGCATCGCTTTTTCCGCACCCGACACCTTCAAATGGGTCGGCCCTTACATTCCTTGGCTTCTGGGCATCATTATGTTCGGCATGGGCTTGACGCTCAAACCTTCCGACTTTGATATTTTGTTTAAACGCCCCAAAGCCGTCATCATCGGCGTGATTGCACAATTCGCCATCATGCCGGCAACCGCCTATCTGCTGGCCAAGCTGTTGAACCTGCCTGCCGAAATCGCAGTCGGTGTGATTTTGGTCGGCTGCTGCCCGGGCGGTACGGCTTCCAATGTAATGACTTATCTGGCACGCGGCAATGTGGCTTTGTCGGTTGCCGTTACATCGGTTTCCACCCTGATTTCTCCATTGCTGACCCCTGCCATCTTCCTGATGCTTGCCGGTGAAATGCTGGAAATCCAAGCGGGCAGTATGTTGATGTCCATCGTCAAAATGGTTTTGTTCCCCATCGTTTTGGGTTTGATTGTCCATAAAGTCTTGGGCAACAAAACCGAAAAACTGACCGATGCGCTGCCGCTGGTTTCCGTTGCCGCCATCGTGCTGATTATCGGCGCGGTAGTCGGCGCCAGCAAAGGCAAGATTATTGAAAGCGGCCTGCTGATTTTCGCGGTTGTCGTACTCCACAACGGCATCGGTTATCTGCTCGGCTTCTTTGCCGCCAAATGGACCGGCCTGCCTTATGATGCACAAAAAACGCTGGCCATCGAAGTCGGTATGCAAAACTCAGGCTTAGGTGCCGCCCTTGCCGCCGCACACTTTGCCGCCGCGCCGGTTGTTGCCGTTCCCAGCGCATTGTTCAGCGTGTGGCACAATATCTCCGGCTCACTCCTGGCAACTTATTGGGCAGCCAAAGCCGATAAAAATAAAGAATCCTAAACGTCTTTAATCATAAGGCCGTCTGAACAGGGATAAATGAAATCAACGATTTCTGCCTTACCTGTTTAGACGGCCTTTATTTTGAAATCAAGCAGGATTATTGTTTGGCTGCTTCGATTTGGATATTGATGTTTACTTTTTTGCTCATACCGGCACTCACTAAATAATCTAAGCCCCATTTGGTACGGTCGATGGTGGTGCTGAAGTCGCCGCCGCATACTTCTGCTTTTAACATCGGGCTTTGGTAACAGTTGAATTTGTCGGCTTTGAGTTTTACCGGCGCAGTTTTGCCGTTCATGTTCAGATTGCCGTCAACAGACAGCAGTTTTTTGCCGTTGAAATTGAATTTGGTGGATACAAAACGGATTTCAGGGTATTTGTCTGCATTGAAAATATCGGCAGATTTCAAATGTTGAGTAAAGCGATCTGAACCGGTTTGCAGTTTGGACAAAGGCAATACGATATCGATAGAGCCTTGGCGTTTGGCACGATCAAATTCCAAATTGCCGGTCAAACCATAAATACCGCCGACGTTGGTGCTGGTGTTGAAATGGTCGATGGCAAAGCGGGCATTGGCATGGAATTCGTCCACTTTATAAACAGCGGCAGACGCAGCAGAAGCCAACATGGCAGAACACAATGCAAACATGATTTTTTTCATCGTCTTATCCTTAGAAATGTGAGAATTTCCCTATCATATCACTTTTTGATGCCAACATCTTTTGCAAATGAGAAAGACAACGTTTCATCCTAAGAAAACTTCAGGCCGTCTGAACGAGAGGACAGCAAATTCAGGTGAAGCAAATGCAGTTTAGTTTTATTACAAAATAGCGTGCTTCATCGCTCGTAATTGGTATAAAATACCGAGTTATTTCTACAACGGGCCGCCAATTAACCAGCCTATTTCAGACGGCCTCAGCATAAAACAAAGGAACAAAAATGCCTGAATACCGCTCCAAAACCTCTACCCACGGCCGCAATATGGCAGGTGCGCGCGCATTGTGGCGTGCAACCGGCGTCATGGAAACTGACTTCGGCAAACCGATTATCGCCATTGCCAACTCCTTCACACAATTCGTCCCGGGCCATGTACACCTGCACAATATGGGCCAACTGGTTGCCCGTGAAATCGAAAAAGCCGGCGGCATTGCCAAAGAATTCAACACCATCGCCATTGACGACGGTATCGCCATGGGCCACAGCGGCATGCTCTACTCCCTGCCCAGCCGCGACCTGATTGCCGACTCCATCGAATACATGGTCAATGCTCACTGCGCCGACGCGCTGGTGTGCATTTCCAACTGCGACAAAATCACTCCGGGCATGCTGATTGCCGCCATGCGCCTGAATATTCCGACCATCTTCGTTTCCGGCGGCCCGATGGAAGCCGGTAAAGTTATCGGCGTAGCCAATATTCAACCAGAACGCCGTTTGGACTTGATTGATGCCATGATTGAATCGGCAGACGACAATATCAGCGATAAACAAGTCGAAGAAGTCGAACAAAACGCCTGCCCGACTTGCGGCTCCTGCTCCGGCATGTTTACCGCCAACTCCATGAACTGCCTGACCGAAGCACTCGGCCTTTCCCTGCCGGGCAACGGTTCTTATCTGGCTACCCACGCAGGCCGCAAAGAATTATTCCTCGAAGCCGGCCGCATGATTGTCGAAATCACCAAACGCTACTACGAGCAAGACGACGAAACCGTATTGCCGCGCAGTATTGCCACTAAAAAAGCGTTTGAAAACGCTATGACCATGGACATCGCCATGGGCGGCTCGACCAATACCATTTTGCACCTGTTGGCCGTCGCCAACGAAGCCGGTGTCGATTTCAAAATGGCAGACATCGACCGCCTGAGCCGCGTTGTACCTTGCATCTGCAAAACCGCGCCAAACAACCACGACTACTATATGGAAGACGTGCATCGCGCAGGCGGCATCTTCGCCATCCTGAAAGAATTGGACAAAGCAGGCAAACTGCACACCGACGTGTACACCATCCACGCGCCGACCCTGAAAGACGCAATTGAAAAATGGGACGTGACCAACCCTGAAAACACCCATGCCATCGAGCGTTTCAAAGCAGCTCCCGGCGGCGTGCGCACTACTCAGGCGTTCTCGCAAAACCGTATGTGGAAAACCCTCGACCTCGACCGCGAAAAAGGCTGTATCCGCGATGTTGAACATGCCTACTCGCAAGACGGCGGTTTGGCAGTATTGTTCGGCAACATCGCCGAGCGCGGCTGCGTGGTGAAAACCGCAGGCGTGGACGAGAGCATCCTCAAATTTACCGGCCGCGCCCGCGTGTTTGAAAGCCAAGAAGACGCAGTAGAAGGTATTTTGGGCAATCAAATCGTGGCCGGCGATATCGTCATTATCCGCTACGAAGGCCCTAAAGGCGGCCCGGGTATGCAAGAAATGCTGTATCCGACTTCTTACCTGAAATCCAAAGGTTTGGGCAAAGCCTGCGCCCTGCTGACCGACGGCCGCTTCTCCGGCGGTACTTCCGGCCTGTCCATCGGTCACGCTTCGCCTGAAGCGGCAGAAGGCGGCGCAATCGGTTTGGTACACGAAGGCGACACCATCGAAATCGATATTCCAAACCGCAGCATCCACCTTGTCATTTCCGATGAAGAGCTTGCCGCACGCCGTGCCGAAATGGAAGCACGCGGCAGCAAAGCGTGGAAACCGGAAAACCGCGACCGCTACGTCTCCGCAGCCCTGCGTGCCTACGGCGCGATGGCGACTTCCGCCGACAAAGGCGCAGTACGCGACGTATCGCAAATCGAACGTTAATTAACCTGACTTTAAGGCCGTCTGAACGCTTTCAAGTGTTTCAGACGGCCTTCATTCAAACGGACAAATATGGACAAATTCATTTTAGCGATGATCGGCATGGCCATTGCCCTGTTGATTATTATTGGCGGCGGATTTATCGCTGTCGAATATTTCAAATCCCATCCTGAAGCATTCCAAGTCAAGCCGCTATCAAAATAATCATTTAACGGCATGAGTTTCAAAGAAAAAGAGCCGTAGCTCAAGGCCGTCTGAACGCAGTACATATAATGAAACACATTCTTTACTGGCTGGGTGGTTTTGCCGTCACCCTCGGCATATTCCAATACTACGAAACCCATCGCTATTCCGAAGACCAGCTCATCTATGCCCAACCGCCACAAAATCGTTCTGCCGTTGCCGATTTTGACGCTTTGGCGTATTTAAACTTCCTCCGCGCCTCAGCCAATCTGCCCGCACTGGCGCACTCAGCCACACTCGAACGTGCCGCGCGCAATCATGCCCGCTATCTGCTGCAAAACCCTGACGACGGACATGACGAACACAATACACACAATCCCTTTTATACAGGCCCACGCCCATCAGACCGCACGCGCAAAGCCGGTTATGCCTATAAAGGCGTGCACGAAAACGTCAGCACCGGCCAGCATCCGCCAAACGAAAAAATCAACAGCCATCTACCTGCCCAACATCAGCTGGATAATCTGATGACGGCGATTTACCACCGTCTCTCCTTACTCGATCAAAATATCGACGAGGCCGGAGCCGCATTTGAATCGCAAGGCAAACAAATCGCGCTGAGCATCAATCAGGGCGACAGCAGATTCAACAGCCTCTGCCAAAAAAACCGCCCCCTCTCCGACCTCAGCCGCTCGTTTTATCAAGATGCCTGTCATGGCCATTCCATTGTTTATGCGGATGAAATCTCCAACCGCAAATTCCGGCCTTACATCACCTATCCGCAAGGCAACTTCGCTTTACCGGTTTTCCATGGCGAACGTCCCGACCCTATGCCTCATTATGAAATGACCGGCAATCCGGTCAGCATCGCGTTCTCAGAACAATCGCCTCCGGTCAAAATGCGTTCGTTCAAACTGTATCAGGACACAAAAGAAATCAGAGACGTCAAAATATTAGATAAAGATAATGACCCAAACCGCCTCCTGACCGACCGCCAATTTGCGCTGTTTCCTTTACAGCCATTGGAATACGACACCGACTACCGTGCCGTGTTCGAATACCGTCAAAACGGAAAAGACAAAACGGCCGAATGGACATTCAGCACGCAAAAACCCGATTACCCTTACTTCATCGTCAAAGGCGGCGAAACGCTGGCCATCGAATCCGGACAAAAATATTTTATCCATTGGCAAGATTTTTGGTGCTTGAAACAATGCGAACGCTACAACTACCGCATGAACCGCGACACCCAAATCGACATTATCGAGCGGCAGGCCGGCGGCATCATTATCCGTGTCAACGGAAGCAAAGGCAGCAGCATCCGCTTAATGCCCGAAGGCGAAGACAGGCGTGCCATTACACTTTATTTATGGAAATAAAGCCGTTTTCAGACGGCATGAAGCACCAAAAAGCTGATAAAATACCGCCTCACCACCCTACGGCAAGCTATCCAATATGACCAAACATCCGCAAACAGCAGCCAATACCCGCTATGCCTTTGCCAGCATTGTCGCCATGTTGGCCGCGTTTTTACTGTTCGTGGCCGTGATGTTGCTGCCTTTGGGGCTGACGGCGGACACCCAAGTGAGCCTGATACGGTTTTCACTCTACGCAATCGTGTTATTTGCCGTACTTGGCGGTATTTTTTCTGTACGCGTTGCCTATTTGCGTAAAAAGAACGGAGCATGACATGACCCAAGCCGATAAAATCCCACAAGAAATCCGCCTCCAGCAAGAGCGGCGCGTACTAACTTTGGTCTATGTTGACGGTGCCAAGAGCCTTCCTGCCGAATACCTGCGCGTGTACTCGCCCAGCGCGGAAGTGCGCGGACACGGTCCAGGTCAAGATGTTTTGCAAACAGGCAAAGCCGAAGTCAGCATTACCGATTTAGACCCCGTCGGCCAATACGCCTTGAAAATTACTTTTTCAGACGGCCACGACAGCGGCCTTTACGACTGGGACTATCTCTACCGACTAGCGCACAATCAAGACTCGCTTTGGCAAGACTATCTCGACCGCCTCGAAAAAGCCGGCGCGTCCAGAACACCAAGTGCCGAAGATTTGAAACCCAAACACACGCATTCCTGCGGTAGCAGCGGTTGCGGCGGAAAGGCCGTCTGAAAAAAGGCGAGTCCGTAACATTGGACGAAGGCAGAATCATTGACGGCAAAGCGTTCCTCTCCCCACCAAAAAAAGGACGGGTAGTGGCTATCTTCGGCGATACCAAAGCCTGTCCGCAGGCAGTACGCGCCGCACAAAACGCAGACGTTTTGGCGCATGAAGCAACCTTTGCGGCAAACGATGAAGAGACAGCGGAACGAGTGTTCCAATCAACCGTATCCGATGCTGCCAAGCTGGCTTTGCAAGCCAATGTGAAACAACTCTACCTGACCCACATCAGCGCACGTCATACCGAAGAAGAGCAACGCCTGATGCTGGAGCAGCAGGCACAAACTATATTTCCCGCGTCGAAAGTGGTTGGCGATTTCGACGTATTCAATATCTGAATCCGTATTATTTTAAGAAGGCAGACACTATGAGCGACCACAAAACCCATTTCGGCTTCTCTACCGTTGATGAAGACGAAAAAGCAGGCAAAGTTGCCGAAGTCTTCCACTCCGTGGCAAAAAACTACGACATTATGAATGACGTAATGTCCGGCGGTCTGCACCGTGTTTGGAAACATTTCACCATCAATACCGCCCGCCTGAAAAAAGGCGACAAAGTATTGGACATCGCCGGCGGCACAGGCGATTTGTCCCGAGGCTGGGCAAAACGCGTGGGCAAAGAAGGCGAAGTTTGGCTGACAGACATCAATTCCTCCATGCTGACGGTCGGCCGCGACCGCCTGCTCAACGAAGGCATGATTCTGCCCGTATCGTTGGCAGACGCTGAAAAATTGCCATTCCCCGACAACTATTTCAATCTGGTTTCCGTCGCGTTCGGCCTGCGCAACATGACGCACAAAGATGCCGCGCTGAAAGAAATGTACCGAGTATTGAAACCGGGCGGCACCCTGCTGGTGTTGGAATTCTCCAAAGTGTACAAACCTTTGGAAGGCGTGTACGACCTCTACTCTTTCAAACTGTTGCCGATTATGGGCAAACTGATTGCCAAAGATGCCGACAGCTACCAATACCTCGCCGAGTCTATCCGTATGCACCCCGACCAAGAAACCTTAAAGCAAATGATGCTGGATGCAGGCTTTGACAGCGTGGATTACCACAACATGAGCGCAGGCATCGTTGCACTGCATAAAGGCGTGAAATTCTAAGACCGTCTGAAACAAACACAAAGGGCGTGATTGATATACACGCCCTTTGTTTTTAAACCTTACCCAAGCCAAGCTAATACAAACCAAAGGCCGTCTGAACAGCCGTAAAACGAAATCAAGGATTTCGGTTACACCATTCAGACGGCCTTAATACGTTTAAATCAGCTTATGTCCCTGCTTTCACGCTTTGCCATTGACGGACCATAAATTTCAATGCCGCCGGCTGGATAGGTACCATGATAAAGCTGTTTTTCAAATCCTCCTCGGTTGGGAAAATCGTATTGTCGTTTCTAAACTCTTCATCCATCAGCTCCTGAGCCGGTTTGCTGGATGGCGCATAAGTAACAAAATTGCCGTTTTTCGCCGCAACTTCAGGATCTAAGAAATCATTGATATACGCATGGGCATTGGCCACATGTTTAGCATCTTTCGGAATCACAAACGAGTCTACCCAAATTCCCACGCCCTCTTTCGGCATCATCACACGGATTTTTTCTTTGCCGCCTGCTTCTTCGGCACGGCGTTTGGCAATATTCAAATCGCCGCCGAAGCCAATCGTTACGCAAGTATCGCCGCGCGCCAAATCATCGATAAAACCGGACGAGGTAAAACGCTTGATGTACGGACGGTTTTTCTTCAAGACTTCTGTAGCCGCCTTAATATCCGCCGTTTCGCTGCTGTTTGGATTTTTACCCATATAGTTCAATACCATAGGATAAATCTCCGCTGCGCTGTCCAAATAGCTGATGCCGCATTGCTTGAGTTTGGACGTGTATTCGGGGTTAAACACCAAATCCCATTGATTGTCCGGCAGCTGATCCGTGCCCAAAGCCTTTTTCACACGCTCGGTATTGATAGCGAAGGTGTTAGTACCCCAATAAAACGGAACGGCATATTCGTGGTTCGGATCAACGCCTTCCATCAGTTTCATCAACTGAGGATTCAAGTTTTTATAGTTGGGAATCAGGGATTTGTCGATTTTCTGATACGCACCTGCCTTAATCTGCCTACCGACAAACGCATTGGAAGGACCTACGATGTCGTAACCCGACTTGCCGGTCAACACCTTGCTCTCCAGCGTTTCATCGCTGTCATATACATCGTAAGTTACTGCGATACCGTGTTTTTTCTCAAACGCGGCAACCGTCTCGGGATCAACATATTCCGACCAGTTGTAAATGCTCAATACCTTTTGATTATCGGTTTGAGCCGCCTTGTCGGCAGAAGTTTTGTCCGAGCCGCCGCAGCCGGCCAGTGCCAGCGCAGTCAGTACGATAAGGGGCAGATGTTTGGTCATTATCATTCCTTGCGTATCCGGTTGAAAATAGAGAGGCATTATAAAGCAGGCAAGCCCGAGCGGATAGGCTTCATTGTTAAAAGATATCGTCCCGCTTAAGGCCGTCTGAAAGACAGATTGCAATCAACTTAAAACCTTTCTGCCGATAGCTTGAAATATGGTTTTGCGGTAAGATAACGCCCATTCGTTTTTAATCGCAACGCGCCGTCCGGGCCGTCTGAAATCCTTGTAAAAAATTTATCGAGACATTATGAAAACCACCGAACTACGCCAAAAATTCCTGAAATTTTTCGAATCTAAAGGCCACACCATCGTCCGCTCCTCCTCGCTCGTGCCACACGACGACCCGACCCTGCTGTTTACCAACGCAGGCATGAACCAATTTAAAGACGTATTCCTCGGCTTTGACAAACGCCCCTACAACCGCGCCACTACCGCGCAAAAATGCGTACGCGCAGGCGGCAAACACAACGACTTGGAAAACGTCGGCTACACTGCCCGTCACCATACCTTCTTTGAAATGATGGGCAACTTCTCCTTCGGCGACTACTTCAAACGCGACGCGATCCACTTCGCTTGGGAATTCCTGACTTCCCCCGAATGGTTGAACATCCCTAAAGACAAACTGTTGGCGACCGTTTACGCAGAAGACGACGAAGCCTACAACATCTGGTTGAACGAAATCGGCATGCCTGCCGAGCGTATCGTCCGCATCGGCGACAACAAAGGCGCGAAATACGCGTCTGACAACTTCTGGCAAATGGGCGACACCGGCCCTTGCGGCCCTTGCTCCGAAATTTTCTACGACCACGGCGAAGAAATCTGGGGTGGCATTCCGGGCAGCCCTGAAGAAGACGGCGACCGCTGGATCGAAATTTGGAACTGCGTATTTATGCAGTTCAACCGCGACGAACAAGGCAATATGAATCCGCTGCCTAAACCATCCGTTGATACCGGCATGGGCTTGGAACGTATGGCCGCCGTCATGCAGCATGTCCACAGCAACTACGAAATCGACCTGTTCCAAGACCTGCTCAAAGCCGTTGCCCGCGAAACCGGCGCGCCGTTCAGCATGGAAGAACCAAGCCTGAAAGTCATCGCCGACCACATCCGCTCCTGCTCCTTCCTGATTGCAGACGGCGTGATGCCGTCCAACGAAGGCCGCGGCTATGTACTGCGTCGCATCGTCCGCCGCGCCGTACGCCACGGTTACAAACTCGGTCAGAAACAAGCGTTTTTCTACAAACTCGTGCCCGACTTGGTGAAAGTAATGGGTGATGCTTATCCTGAGTTGAAAGAGAAGCAGACGCAGATTATGGAAGCCCTGCGCGCGGAAGAGAGCCGTTTCGGCGAAACGCTGGAAAAAGGCATGGGCTTGTTCAATCAAGTGTTCAACGGCATGAAATTCTTGAAACTGGAAAGCCTGCTGCCGCAAGATGGTGCGGGCAAACCACTGGCATTGAAAACCGCAGAGGGTGTGGAATTCACCGCCGCCTCCCGTGCCGCTTCAGGCAAAAAGCAAATCGTTATCCGTCCCCAAGTTTCAGGTAGCCTGAACGAAGGCATGTATATCGATTTGCAGGCTGCTTTGGAAACCGCCCATATTCCCGACGCGGAAAAACCGTTTGCCGAAGCCTTAAATGCCTATTTGATGGACAACATCGCCAACAGCAAACTCGTTATCGGTGGTGAACACATCTTCAAACTCTACGACACCTACGGCTTCCCTTACGACCTGACTGCCGACATGGCGCGCGAATTGGGCATCGATTTGGATGAAGAAGGCTTCAACCGCGAAATGGATGCACAACGCGCACGCGCACGCGCCGCACAAAGCTTCAAAGCCAACGCCCAACTGCCTTACGAAGGTCAAGACACCGAGTTTAAAGGTTATAGCGAACGCCAAACCGAATCCAAAGTCCTCGCCCTCTACAAAGACGGCGAGCAAGTCAACGAATTGAACGAAGGCGACGAAGGTGCCATCGTTATCGACTTTACCCCGTTCTATGCAGAATCCGGCGGCCAAGTCGGCGACGTCGGCTATATCTTTGCAGGCGAAAACCGCTTTGAAGTACGCGATACCCAAAAAATCAAAGCGGCTGTATTCGGCCAATTCGGCGTACAAACTTCAGGCCGTCTGAAAGTCGGCGACAGCGTTACCGCCAAAGTGGATGACGAAATCCGCAATGCCAATATGCGCAACCACAGCGCGACCCACTTGATGCACAAAGCCCTGCGCGATGTATTGGGTGAACACGTTGAACAAAAAGGCTCTTTGGTTACCGCCGAATCCACCCGTTTCGACATTTCCCATCCTCAAGCGGTCACTGCCGAAGAAATCGCCGAAGTAGAACGCCGCGTCAACGAAGCCATTTTGGCCAACGTTGCCGTCAATGCCGCCATTATGAGCATGGAAGATGCCCAAAAGACCGGCGCCATGATGCTCTTCGGCGAAAAATACGGCGACGAAGTACGCGTACTGCAAATGGGCGGTTTCTCAACCGAATTGTGCGGCGGTACACACGTTTCACGCACCGGCGACATCGGCCTCTTCAAAATCATCAGCGAAGGCGGTATTGCCGCAGGCGTGCGCCGTATCGAAGCCATCACCGGCCTGAACGCACTCAAATGGGCGCAAGATCAAGAACGCTTGGTTAAAGACATTATTGCCGAAACCAAAGCCCAAACCGAAAAAGACGTACTGGCGAAAATTCAAGCAGGCGCGGCACACGCCAAAGCATTGGAAAAAGAATTGGCACGCGCCAAAGCCGAACTCGCCGTCCATGCAGGCGCCAAACTCTTGGACGATGCAAAAGACCTGGGCGCAGCCAAACTCGTTGCTGCCCAAATCGAAGCCGACGCAGCCGCCCTGCGCGAAATCGTGACCGACTTGACCGGTAAATCAGAACAAGCCATCGTATTGCTCGCCGCAGTCAACGACGGCAAAGTTTCCCTGTGCGCAGGCGTATCCAAACCGTTGACTGCCAAAGTCAAAGCAGGCGATCTGGTCAAATTTGCAGCCGAACAAGTCGGCGGCAAAGGCGGCGGCAGACCGGATTTGGCACAGGCAGGCGGCAGCGATGCGGAGAAACTGCCCGCGATGATTGAGAGTGTGAAAGACTGGGTCGGCGCGAAGCTGGCTTGATGTGGAAAGGCCGTCTGAAACGTGTTTTCAGACGGCCTTTGCCAACTATCTAGCCGTAGATTGGGTCTCGATCCAACAGATTTTGTGAAATATAAGAATGTTGGGGCATGCTCCAACCTTATATATCCTATAATCATTATATTTTTAACTCAAAGGATTTGAAATGAAATCTCTTTTGAAAAATCTCAATAAGCTAGAACTGATACTTAACGAATTAGAGGCGCAACCAATTAATCTTAAATTTGATCCATTTGACCCTTTGAGTATTGAATCAGCCATTCAGGAATATAATTATGGTCTTGATTCAATAGCAGGAGATGAAATTAATAATCCAATAATTTCTTCGCTATTAGAGGGACTCAAGGAAAATGCACGTAGTGAAATTATTAGGGAAGCAGCCGAAGCACGACTCAAAAAAGGTGAATAAATGGGATTAGATATTTTTGAAGAAATTAATAATGCTATATTGGACTTGCAATCATCGGAACTGCAAACTTTTGAATGGTCATTAAAAAGGTTAAACGAACTATTAAATGATGAAGTTTTAAAAGTTCACAACGATGAGCTAACAGAAAATTTAAACTTAGAAAAACTTCTAGAAGATAGCTCTAACACAGGTGGTAGTTTTGTTGGTAGCTCAAAATTATTGTTACCAACAGATATGAAAGAAAGATTGGGCTATATTATTTTGCTGGTAAATTGGTTATCTAATGATACCAACGAAGTACTTGATTTTTGCCATCACTATTTCTATAGCGGCAATAAAATTATTGCAGGAATTCATAGCTTTAATAGGCAGGTATTAATACCATTTGCTCGAGATTATAAAAATTACATCACAAGGAAAGGGGCTAATATGGAAGTAAAGAACTCATCAATAGTATCTAATAACGTATTTATAGTGCATGGGAGAGATGATTTATTAAAAGTAGAAGTGGCAAGACTTATTGAAAAACTAGGTTTATCCGCAATAATTCTACATGAGCAACCAAACTCAGGAAAAACTATTATTGAAAAAATTGAAGAATATACGAATGTTGGATTTGGAATTGTTCTATATACACCCTGTGATATTGGTGGTCAAAAGTTAAGTAATTTAGATACCGATTTAAAACCAAGAGCCAGACAAAATGTTGTTTTTGAACATGGTTATCTTATAGGGAAACTAGGAAGAAATAAAGTGTGTGCATTGGTTAAAGAAGAGGTTGAATTTCCATCAGATATTAGTGGTGTCGTATACCAGAAAGTAGATGACGCGGGAGGATGGAAGTTAAAATTAGCTATCGAATTGAAACAAGCAGGATATTCCATTGATCTAAATATACTGTGTTAGCAGCAGTAGGTCGGGCATGAATGCCCGACCTACAAATCCAAGTTTTCCAACTAATCGTCAGTTTTAAATCTTTGTAAGGCCGTCTGAAAACCCAAACCCCGTTTTCAGCAAGCCGTAGCCCGCACCCCTGTCAACCGCGTGCGTGGCTAGACCACACACCCTACCACTGCGGGCGACGCAAACCTTAAGATTGAGGTGTAGGGTGTGTGCGGTACGCACGCACGCGGTTTTTGTTGCTACCGAATGATTCCAAACCATGCCGTAATCCAGTCGGCAGCAAACGCAGCTTGGGTCATGTACCAACAAAACTCAATATCAAAGGCCGTCTGAATTTCAGACGGCCTTTCTGTTTTCATTTCAAGCTGATATTTAAGCTTTTTGTTCAATCATCTAACATCAATCTTTCTCTACCGTAAAAAACAGTTCTTCCTGTTTCAAAGCATTGCCGTCTGCATCGGTCAATGCTGCTTCCGTTACGGAAAACTTGATAACGGCGAGGCTGAGGCTGCCTTGCTCTGTGAGTGCAGTATTAAGAATAACGCCTGCTTCTTCCTCGCCGACTTTGACGGCAATACCGGCGGCTTCTAAAGAATCGCCGCTTAATACGGCCAGACCGCGTTTGACTTGGCCTCGGTATTGGGCGCGGGCGATGATTTCTTGGCCGGGGTAGCAGCCTTTACGGAAATGGACTGCGCCGATGATATGTTGGTTGAGCATTTGGGCAACAGCCGCTTCTTTGGTTGCGGCGCAAATCCACGGATAGCCGCTGCGGATTTCGTGCAGGTTCCACGCGTTTTCGGCTCCTGCTTGATATTCGGCTGCATTTTCAGCTACTGAAATTTTCAGACGGCCTGTGTGCGGCAAGGCAATTTCTACGGTGTTTTCTTGAATTTGGGCTGGGAAAGACAGTTGCGGTTCGGCAGCAGGATGAGGTTCTGCATCGTCTGCCAACTCGCCGCTGACTACTAAATCAGGCATCAGCTCGAAGACGACTTTTGCACGCAAGACAAACATTCTCAGGCGTTTGACGATGGCTTCGGTCAAATCTTGAGCCATGACCAACAGTAAATCTTCTCCGCGATTGACGACCAGCATATTCGCCAATACACGGCCTTTAGGCGTATTGTATGTGGCATAACATGCCTGACCGATAGCTAAATTATTAATATCGTTGGATAATTGACCATGAAGAAATGAAGCTCTGTCTTCGCCGCTGACACGGACAACGCCGAAAAAAGGCAGGCGGGTTTGCATAATCGACTCCTTAAATTGTAGATGCTGAATTATCGCCCAAATTGCCGCTTATTATCAAATAAATAAATTCAGGCCGTCTGAATGTTTCAGACGGCCTGTTGTTTGGATTCAAACAATCAAAATTATTTGATGCTGACTTTGCGGATAATCACGGCTTCGGTTGGAACGTCTTGATGATAGCCACGTGTCGCTGTTTTCACTTTGCTGATTTTACGGACCACGTCCATGCCGGAAGTGACTTTACCGAAAACGGCATAGCCGTAGCCTTGAGGGGTTTTGCTTTTGAAATTCAAAAAGTCGTTGTTGGCTGTATTGATAAAAAACTGGCTGGTTGCTGAATTCGGATCGCCGGTGCGCGCCATGGCGATGGTACCGACATTATTTTTCAAGCCGTTGTATGCTTCATTGGTGATGGCTTTATCGGTAGATTTTTGTACCATATTCTCGGTAAATCCGCCGCCTTGAATCATAAAATTGTCGATAACGCGGTGGAAAATCGTGTTGTCGTAAAAACCTTTTTTGGCGTAATTGACAAAGTTTGCCACGGTTTTCGGCGCTTTGACTTCATCCAGCTCCAGTTGGATGTTGCCCATATTGGTTTCAATCACTGCATGGGTAACTGCTTGTGCTTGTACGGAAAGTGAGAGTGCAAGGGCGCACAGGGTCAGTTTGATGGATTTTTTCATATGTCTTCTCGAATGATGTATTGTGAAAATGGAATATTAACCTTGTTTCGCGTGAAATCCATAAAAAACATGTAAGATTTTTCAAGCAAAAAACATAAGGCAATCAAATCAGGCCGTCTGAAAAGGGATAAAAACCAAATTCTTGCTCTTTATCATTCCCTTTCAGACGGCCTGCTATTACGGTCAAACCGAAATCAGATTAGAAATCCAATTCCGCTTTTAGCCAATAAGTACGCGGCATGCCGACAACGGCGAAGCTGCGGTCGTATTGGCCGCGCTGTACCTGCCAGTAGTTTTTGTTGAACAGGTTTTCTACCGAGCTGCTGACGGTCAACGTATTTTTGCCGAGCTTGGTTTTGTAGCGCGCGCCTATGTCAACCAAAGTGTAGGACGGGAAGGCGTATTGTTTTTGCGTGTCTTGGTAAGACTTGCCGAAGTACGAAACGTTGCCGTTCAGGGTCAAGCCTTTGGCAAACGGGGTGTCCCATTCCACGCCTGCTTTGGCAATCACGCGCGGGTTGGCGACTTGTACGCCGTTAACTAAATTGTCGGCGAAATTCGGATAATCTTTTACGGTTGATTGCAGATACATCAGACCGAAAGTCGGACGCAGGGTTTTGTTCAACAAGTTGGCATAGGTATTGAACTCGATACCGCGGCTGCGTTCTATGCCTTGCTCCGAACCGCTATAAGCCAAGCCTGCATTTTTGCGCGCTGCGAAATCAGTTCCTGAAGTCGTGTTGCCGCGCCAGTAGCCCGGGCGTTTGATTTGGAACGCGTTTAAAGTGGTGACAAAGTCGCCCCAGTTTTTGCGTACGCCGACTTCAAATTGGCGGCTGACGCGCGGATCTGCCATCGTTACATGACCGTCGTCATCAGTACGAATGTCGGACGGCTCCAAATCTTCCATATAGTTTCCGTAAACCACCAAATCGGGCTGCGGAACCCATGCTGCCATCAACATCGGGCTGAAACGGCTCGCATCTGCTTTGCGGCCGTTTAATTTGTTTTTCTGCTCGACGGCTTGGAAACGCCCGCCTAAAGTGAGGCGGTATTTGTTGTCGGCAAAACCAAGTGTGTCGGAAACTGCCAAACTGTTTACTTTGATCACGGTATCCAATGAAGGGGTTGGGTTCCACGCGCTGCCTAAGTTGGAATCCAATTTTGCCAATTGAGTAGGAATGTCGATGCTCGGATCGATAACGCTGCTTCTTGTTTGACGTGCGCCTTGATAAGTAGTGCGTTTGCGGTCGATGCGGTCAAATGCGGTACTCCAGTTGTGGCTTACCGGACCGGTTTCAAATTCGCCGCGTGCAGTCAGATTCATACTGAGCGTTTTAAAACGCTGGTCGGTCAAACGCGCGCGACCTGAATTGTAGGTCAAACCGCTGCTTGTAACGGTAGGAGAGGCGAAATTGCCATAATAGCGCGCATTGTTATAACCAATACCGCCTGTAATTTGGGCATTTTCAAACGCATCCCATTCAAAAGTCAGCATATTGGTCTGACCGCGCGTGTTTTGAGCCTGCCAGCTCGGCGCCAAATTCACTTTGCCTTCAGGTGCGTCAAACAAGCGGCCGTTGGCGTTTTGAATGTCCTGCATACGCGCGCGACCGCCGTTGGTTTTGCGTTTTGCGTAGATGGAATCGAACGCCACGCGCACTTTTTCGCCGCGATAGTCGGCATTCAAAGCAAATTCTTTGTTGTCTTCGCTGTAACCGTGACGCGGAGTGTCGCCGTGGCGCAGTTTACCATTGGCGCGCACGCCGAATTCTTTGTTTTCGCCGAAGCGTTGACCTAAATCGAACGTACCTTGGGCGCGGTTGTTGCTGAACCAGCCCAAACCGATTTTACGGTTACCTTCGTCTGCGGCTTTTTTGGTTTCGATGTTGACGGAACCGGATACCGCGCCTTCAGGGTCCATGCCGTTTACGGCGGTGGACGCGCCTTTAATCAGTTGTGCGGAGCCGACTTGCACGCTGGCCGTGCCTTGCGTGCCGTACATACCTGCCAAACCGTTGACGCTGAATTGGCGTGCATCAAGCTGATAACCGCGGAAATACAGGCCGGTCAATGTGTTGCTTTCGCCGCCGAACTGCCAAACGGAAGCGTCTTTTTTCGCTACGGCATCCACCAAAGTACGCGCTTCGGTGTTGTTGAGGGCTTGTTCGTCGTAGTTGACGACGGTAATCGGCGCGGTAAAAGCGTTGGCTTTACCCAATACGCCCAAGTTCACACGGTCACGTAAGTCGCCGTCGCTGGCAATAGAATAAGAGCGTGCGGCCTTCACGCGTTTAGCGTCGGCATGGACTTTGACTTCCTGCAACTGCTGTTGCACAGGGGTTTCGGGTGTTGCTTCATCGGCGGCATAAGAAAATGCGCTCATAATCAAAAGCGGCATCAGGGCTAATTTGCTGTTCATAAAATACCTTCTGGTTTGAAATATTAATAATTCTTATATCGAGTAAAAAATTACAAAGTAATTTGGTTTTGCGATTATATTTGATAAGATTTCCGCTTTCCATAAAAACAAATAAGAACCGTTTGTAAACACAAAAAATACAACAGTTCAGAAAACTATTATTACAGTTACCATAGTCAAATAAATTTGCCGTCCTTTCAGACGGCCTTTACGACCCTTTCAGAGAATACATCCATGCAAAAATGGCAAACCGAGCTTTATTCCTCACCGTCTTGGCTGGTGCAGACCTTGTTGATGGTCGCCGCAGCTTCGGCGGTGATTCTGTTTTTTGCACGCAACACGCGCTTCGGGCGCGAGTTCAGCTATATCCTGCGCCTGTGCCTGACGCCGAAAAGTGCAGTTAAAGTATTGCTGCTGATTACGGTGATGATTACGCTGCTGTTAACCGAAGTACGGCTGAATGTGTTGAGTACCTTTATGTCCAAAGGGCTTTACGACTCGATGCAAGATTTGAATGCCTCCGCGTTTTGGATGTTTGCAGCGATGAATGCAGGCGTGGTGTTGATACGGGCGTTTAACAACGTCGTCAACGACTTTCTCGATCAAGGTTTGGCGATTAAATGGTCGGAGCGGCTCAATGAAGTTTTGACTTCACGCTGGCTTGCCGACAAAAACTACTACCGCCTGCAAATGCGCCGTCATGCGCCAGACAATATCGACCAGCGTATCCAACAAGATGCGCAGGATTTCATCGCCTCGACCATAGAATTTGTGCGCGGCATGGTCAACTCGGTCGTTACCTCGCTGGAATTTGCCGTTGTTTTATGGGGCTTGGCGGGCATTCTGACCGTGTTCGGCTTCGATATTCCGCACGGCATCGTTTGGTTTGTGTATATGTTCGTGATTTTGGCGACCTTTATCGCTATGTGGATAGGCAACCCTTTAATTCGTTACAACTATGAAAACGAAAAGCTCAACGGCGACTACCGTTATTCCCTCATCCGCGTGCGCGACCACGCCGAAAGCGTGGCGTTTTACAGCGGCGAAAAACACGAACACGACCAGCTTTCCGACCGTTTTAAAGCCATTATCCGCAACCGTTGGCGCATTGCGCGGCAAAGCGTCTGCCTGAGCGGCTTTAACGATATGTTCACCAACGGCATCAAACTCTTCCCGATTATTTTGCAAGCTCCACGCCTGTTTGCCGGACAAATCAAAATCGGCGACATCCAGCAGACCGTCCAAGCCTTCGCACGACTGCAAAACGCGCTGTCTTTCTTCCGGATGTTCTACAACAAATTCACCGCATACCGCGCCCGATTGGAGCGTCTGTACGGCTTTTTGCTGAGTACGGAAGAAAAACACACCGCACGACAACCCGACCTTACCGAAGTTTCAGACGGCCTGATCTTAGAAAACGTTGCCCTATACCGTCACAACGGCGAAGTTTTATTAGACGGTATCAATATTAACCTCAAAAGCGGCAATTCCCTGCTGATACGCGGCCCGAGCGGTTGCGGCAAAACTTCGTTGCTGCGCACGCTGGCAGGGCTTTGGCCTTTCGGCAGCAGCGGTAAAGTCAGCCATCCGCCGCATCAAGACATCCTCTTCCTGCCGCAACGCCCGTACACAGCGCAAGGCAGCCTGCGCGATGCGATTTGTTATCCCGACATCGACAAACAACATCCCGAGTTAGCCGAAGCCATGAATACCTGCCGATTAGGTTATCTGGTCGATAAATTAGATAAAACCGATGACTGGCAGCACAAACTCTCCCCGGGCGAACTGCAACGCGTCGCCTTCGTCCGTGCCCTGCTCTCGCAGCCCAAAGTCATCCTGCTCGACGAAGCCACCGCCGCCTTGGACGAACCGACCGAAGCCATGCTCTACCGTGCCTTAAAACAAAAACTGCCCGACAGCATCATCATCAGCATCGGCCACCGCAGCACGCTCAACGAATTCCATGATTTATGCCTCGATGTCGGTCATGTACAATGCTGAATTAATGGCATACCAAAGGCCGTCTGAAACAGTGAAAAACGAAATCTAACGATTTTGTCATCGCCGTTTCAGACGGCCTTTTCAAACGCTATGGCATGTTTATTTGCTATACTCTGCATTGTGTTAACGTCGTCTAAAAAATATTTATGAAAACCCTGGCCCTTATTCCACATTACAACCACCCGACCACCATCAGCCACGTTGCCCAAACCATGCGTGGCTTTGGTTTAAACGTTTTAATTGTGGACGACGGTTCACGCGAAGAATGCAAACCTGTATTGCAGGCTTTGGTTTCAGAAGGTATTAATGTCCTTTATCGCCCCATCAACGGCGGCAAAGGCGCAGCAGTCAAAACCGGTTTGGAATACGCTCAAGAACATGGCTATACCCACGTTTTGCAGGTTGATGCAGACGGCCAGCATTGCTTAAGCGACACTCCCAAACTCCTCGCCGCAGCAGAACAAAATCCCGAAGCCGTTGTTTGCGGCTGGCCGCAATACGGCAATGATGCGCCCAAAGCACGGCTTTACGGACGCAAAATTACCGATTTCTGGAACATGCTGCACACTTGGTCATGCGACATCAAAGACGGTATGTGTGGCTTCCGCCTCTATCCGCTTGCACCCGCGCTGTCCGTCGTCCGCGAAGAAACCGTAGGCGACCGTATGGACTTCGACACGGAAATCCTTATCCGCCTGTACTGGCGCGACGTCAAACCGGTTTGGATTAAAACGCCCGTCCAATACGCCGCCGACGGCGTGTCACACTTCGATGCCTTTGCCGACAATGTCCGCATCAGCAAAATGCACACACGGCTATTTTTCGGTATGTTGAAACACCGATTGGGTAAAGTTTTTGGAAAGGCCGTCTGAAACCATGACCAACAATAAACAAACCCATTGGGCGGCGCAGCCCGAACGCGGCAGCCGCCTGTTTCTCGCTCTGACCACATTGATGGTGCGCTATCTGCCGGCTTTTTTCATGAGGCCGTGCATTTGGTTTGTGGTGCTGTATTTTTATGCAACCGCGCCCAAACCGCGCCGTCATGTTTTACGCTATCAAACCCGTCTTCAGACGGCCTTTCCCCATACCGTCCTGCCGAAACACAGCGTATTCAAACAATTCATCGCATTTGGCGAAGCGGTTTGCGACCGTTTTGCCGTGTGGCAACGCAAAATCCGTTATGAAGATTTGGTGATTGAAGATCCGGACGATATCTATTCGCAAGTCAAGCGCAACGAACGCGGCCAGATTTTTGCCTGTTCGCACTTAGGCAATACCGAAGTTTGCCGTGCGCTGGTGTCGCACCATAAAAATTTCAGACTCAATGTATTGGTACACAGCAAACACGCGCAGGCATTTAACGAGGCATTGCAAAAAGCCGGCGCAGAACATATCCGCCTGATTCAGGTGACAGATTTGGACACCACCCTGATGATGGAATTGAACCGCCGTATCGAAGACGGCGAATGGATTGCCATTGCGGCCGACCGTGTGCCTGTACGCGGTGAGAAAACCGCCGACATTAATTTCTTAGGCCACACGGCCCCTATGCCGCAAGGCGCATGGCTATTGGCTTCGCTTTTAAAAACGCAAGTAAACACGCTGTTTTGCGTCAAACAAAACGGCCGCCATCATTTGAAACTGCGCCGCTTTACCGATACTTCCAGCTGGAAACGCGGCAACCGCGAGGCTGCCGTCAAAGACGCGATGCAGCGTTTTGCCGACATTTTGGCGCAAGAATGTGCGCAAAATCCGCTACAATGGTTCAATTTTTATGATTTTTGGGGCGAAGACGCCGTTTGAAACCATCACACTCACTCTTTTAAACCATGAAAAAACACATCTACTGCCAACACAGCTTTGAAACCGAAGTTCCTTTTTTTGACGTAGATGCCATGCACATCGTGTGGCACGGCAACTATGTCAAATACCTTGAAACCGCACGTTGTGCTTTTTTGTCTTCCATCGGTTACGACTACAACGAAATGGGACGGCAGGGGTACAGCTGGCCGATTGTGCAGATGAACCTCAAATACATCCGCCCTGCCCGTTTCGGCCAAAAAATCCGCGTTGATATGGACATCGTCGAGATCGAAAGCTGCCTGCGTATCGATTACACCATTTACGATGCCGAAACCAACGAAAAACTAACCCGCGCTTCGACTACCCAAGCCGCAGTATCGCTTTCAGACGGCCTGATGCAGTTTCAAACGCCGGACAGCTGGTTGGAAGCAGTAAAAAGACATCCGACATTTAAGTCCGTCTGAAAAATTTAGCGATTAAACAACATATTGCCTACTTATCAGCATTACCCTTTATAATTTTACGTTTCTGTTTCAGACGGCCTTTATCCTCAATCCACACACACTTATGCTACTGAACCTCAACCGCTTTGCCTTTCCTGTTTTCTTAAAAGAAACCCGCCTGCTTACCGCCCTCGCCCTGCCTATGCTGTTGGCCCAAGTGGCGCAAGTGGGTATTGGTTTTGTCGATACGGTGATGGCCGGTGGCGCAGGTAAGGAAGATTTGGCTGCGGTGGCCTTGGGCAGCAGCGCATTCTCGACGATTTACATTACCTTTATGGGCGTGATGGCGGCGTTGAACCCGATGATTGCCCAGTTGTACGGCGCGGGTAAAACCGAAGAAGTCGGCAAAACAGGAATGCAGGGCATTTGGTTTGGCTTATGTTTGGGTCTATTCGGCATGCTGTTGATGTGGACGATGATTACGCCGTTCCGTCATTGGCTGACATTGAACGATTATGTCGAAGACACGATGGCGCAATATATGTTCTTCACCAGTTTGGCAATGCCGGCCGCCATGATACACCGAGCCCTGCACGCCTATGCCTCCAGCTTGAACCGTCCGCGCGTAATTATGTTGGTCAGCTTCGCGGCATTTGTGTTGAATGTGCCGCTGAACTATGTGTTCGTTTACGGCAAATTCGGTATGCCTGCTTTAGGCGGCGCAGGTTGCGGCGTGGCAACGGCGGCGGTATTTTGGTTCAGCGCATTGGCTTTGTGGCTTTATATCGCCAAAGAAAAATTCTTCCGTCCGTTTGGTTTGACGGCAAAAATCGGCAAACCTGATTTGGCGGCTTTCAAACAGATTTGGAAAATCGGCGCACCCATCGGCTTGTCTTATTTTTTAGAAGCCAGCGCGTTTTCGTTTATCGTCTTTTTGGTGGCGCCATTCGGCGAAGATTATGTCGCCGCCCAACAAGTCGTCATCAGCCTGTCGGGCATTTTGTATATGGTTCCGCAAAGCGTCGGCTCGGCAAGCACGGTACGCGTTGGCTTTTCGCTCGGACGGCGCGATTTTTTGCGGGCGCGTTATATTTCAGGCGTGTCTCTGGTGTTGGGCTGGGTACTTGCCACCTGTACCGCGCTGCTCTTGGTCATCTTTCGCTTTCAGTTGGCCGGGATGTACACCAACGATGCGGCAGTATTGGGCATTGCCGCGACCGTTTTATTTTTCGCCTCCCTATTCCAACTGGCAGACGCTACCCAATGTATCGCTTCATATGCGCTGCGCGGCTATAAAGTGACCAAAATGCCGATGTTCATCCATGCCGTGGCTTTCTGGGGTTGCGGCCTGTTGCCCGGCTACCTGCTTGCCTATCATGCCGATATGGGCATTTACGGCTTCTGGACTGCGCTGACCGTTTCACTGACGATTGCCGCCATTGCATTGGTATGGTGCTTGGAGCTTTGTAGTAAAGAAATGGTCAAATCGCATAAGGCCGTCTGAATAATACAAGCAGTCTTTCCCCACTGACTACGCCATTTAATCAACGAATTCCTATTTTAAAGTTAAACCCATGCAACCCATCCAATACCAAACCGACCTTACCCCTTACAACACTTTCGGCCTGAAAGCCCAAGCCAAAGCATTTGTTGCACTCAAACACGCCGACGAGTTGTGCGACATCGTCCGGCTGCTCGAGTTCGACCGAGATACTGTTTTATGGCTCGGCGGCGGCAGCAATATCCTTTTGATGGAGGACTATGCCGGTCTGGTTGTGCATATGGAAAACAAGGGAATACGCGAAATTGAGCGTTCAGATGGCCTGGTTTATATCGAAGCTCAAGCCGGGGAAATTTGGCATGATTTTGTTTTGCATACGGTTGGACTGGGTTTAAGCGGACTGGAAAACCTCAGCCTGATTCCAGGCACAGTCGGCGCGTCTCCGGTACAAAACATCGGTGCATATGGTGTTGAAGCGAAAGATGTTATCCATAGCGTACGCTGCTTTGATTTGGATACGAAAACCTTTGTCGAGCTTTCCAATGCCGACTGTGACTTTGCCTATCGTGAAAGCCTGTTCAAACAGGAAGGCAAAGGCCGTTATGTGATTGTTTCGGTTGTATTCGCGTTAAAAGAGCATTTTGTGCCGAACTTGGGCTATGGCGATTTGGCGGCAGCGGTTGCCGAACTAAGCCAAGACCGCGAGGCAACGGCTAAAGATGTTTCCGATGCAGTGTGTGCAATCCGCAACAGTAAACTGCCTAATCCTAACGTGCTTGGTAATGTCGGAAGTTTCTTTAAAAACCCTGTTGTCAGCGCTGAAAAAGCGGCCGATTTGTTGCAACAATACCCCAATATGCCACGCTATCCGCAGCCTGACGGTTCGGTCAAACTCGCGGCCGGCTGGCTGATTGACCAATGCCGTCTGAAAGGTCATCAGATCGGCGGTGCGGCTGTGCATGACAGACAGGCTTTGGTTTTGGTGAATAAAAACAATGCGTCCGCTCAAGATGTCCACCAGCTGGCACAATATGTTTGTAATACAGTATTTACTCAATTTCAGGTAGAATTACACGCAGAACCCAACTGGCTGCCGACTTCATACAGCCTATAAAACAAAGGAGTGTATTCCATGCCGCGCATTGCTAAAGTCAACACTTACACACGAATCATCAATGCCAGCCTCGCCTTGTTCAACGAAGAAGGCGAGCGCAATATTAGCACCAACCATATTGCCGCCCACTTAGGCATCAGCCCGGGCAACCTCTACTACCATTTCCGCAACAAAGACGAAATCATCGTCCAATTGTTCAAACGTTACAGCGAGGCCCTGCTTGTCTACCTTAACGAAGCTGTGTTGCCGTCTAATGTTGAAGACTCCATCAACTACATGGCCGGTATTTATGATGTGATGTGGGAATACCGCTTCCTTTTCAGCGATGTGAACACCCTGCTTGCCCGCAGTGCCGAATTATTGGGCGAACACAATACCTTTACCCAAGCCAAAGTTTCCCCGCTGTTGGTCAACCTGCTGACCCAGCTCAACGGTCTGAACATCATCAGCGCAGACCAAACCGCCATGAATGACCTTGCCGTCAATATGTGGATGGTGACGAAATACTGGTTCGACTTCGACAGCTCCCTGCGCGGTCGCGCCAAGTTGACTGAAGATTCCAAAGTACGGGGCATCAGCCGCACACTCAGCCTGTTGCGCCCTTACCTGCTGCCGGAACACCGTGCCGAATTCGACCAAAAAATCGGCAGCAACCATTAATTTTTCCATACAAAGGCCGTCTGAAAACGTGGCTTTAACCAAGTTAAAGCTATTTTCAGACGGCCTGTTAATTTTCGGATGCTTTATTTATGCACCTTCCCGATATTTCCATTCTCGGCTTAGGCTATCTCGGCCTGCCGCTGGCGCAAAAATTTTATGAGCAAGGCAGTCAGGTAGCCGCCATCAAACGCAATCTGACCTCCGACGACATCAATTTGCCGATTGAACTCGACATCATCGATTTGAATCAAGACGATATTTTTTACAGTTCGACCTTATGGCAAAACCATATCAACAAGCCGACATGGTTTTGCCTGCTTCCGCCTTCATCATTAAACCATTACGCCGATACCTTAAAAAAATGGATTCAACTTGCCGAGCAATCTAAGGTACAACACATCATCTTTACCAGCAGCACCAGCGTGTATGGCGACCAAGCACGCATATGCGATGAAAGCACGCCGCCCGATCCGCAAACCGAATCTGCCCGTCAAATCCTCGTAGTCGAGCAAGCCCTGCTTGAAAGCGCCGTCCCCCATATCGATATACTGCGACTGGGCGGGCTTTACTCTGCCGACCGTCATCCCGTTACCAAGCTGGTTCAGAAAACACGCATTCAAGGCGGCAATCAACCCGTCAATATTCTTCATAAGGATCTTGCCGTCCAAGTCCTTTTTCAAACGGCCTGCCAAGCTGACGGCAAGCGTATCCGCAATATTGTCGAACCCCGCCACCCAAGCCGGGCCGAATTTTATACTGCCGAAGCGGCCAAACTCGGGCTACCGGCTCCTGATTTCATCGTTGATGACAAAAGCAACGGCAAAATTGTAAATACCGTTTGCGCAGACGGGCTAAGCCTGTAAAATTGCGACTCAACCCATTAATCCGTTTCAGACGGCATTTAGAGTAAACCATGTCCGCCCTATTTCCCCTTATCAACCACCTGATACAGCAAAATCCAGAGCAACAGCGCGAGCTGTCTGAATTTGCAGGCAGCATCATCTGCATCAGCCTGACCGGTTTCAGACTGACCGGACGCATCAGCGAACAAGGTTTTCTTGAAACCGCAAATGAAACCGCCGACACCAACATCACATTCCACAACAGCGCCATCCAAAAAATCCTCCAAGGCGGCCAGCCCGGCGTGGGCGACATCAGCCTCGAAGGCGACTTGGTCTTGGGCATGTCCGTCCTTCCTATTTTGGGTGGACTGCGCTATTATCCGAGCGAAGATTTGGCGCGTGTATTCGGTCATGTGGCCGCAGAAAGTATCAGCTCGCGCGCCGGCGACATCGGCCGCACCATGAAAAAAATCGGCAAAAGCATTGCCGAGCAAATCAGCGACTTTTCACGCGAACCCGAATCCCCTGTTATCGACCAAGCCACGCTTGCCGCATGGTTGGAAGAAGTGGACAAACTGCGTGACGACGTTGCCCGCCTAAACGAACGCCTCGATCGCCTCGAGCGCGATATCTGGATAGATTAGACACTTAATTTCAGACGGCCTACTATCATGAAAAGCCCATTTAAAAACATCGGTATCGTTACACGTCCCAATACGCCCGAAATTCAAGATACCGTCCACACATTGGTTTCTTTTCTGCGCGAAAACGGCTTCACCATCTATCTGGATGAATTGAGCGTAGAAGAACACTGCGTCTATATCCAAGATTCCGCCTACTGCGAAACCGTAAACAAAGCCCAACTGGGCAAATATTGCGACCTCGTCATTGTGCTCGGCGGCGACGGTACCTTCCTCTCCGCTGCCCGCGAAGTTGCTCCGCGCGCCGTTCCTATCATCGGCATCAATCAAGGCCACTTAGGCTTTCTCACCCAAATCTCACGCGACACCATGGTTGAGGGTATCCGCCCCGTACTGGAAGGCAAATATCTGCCCGAAGAGCGCATCCTCATTGAAGCCAGTATCATTCGTGACGGCGAAACCATCGAACGCGCCCTAGCCCTCAACGACACCGTACTGTCTCGTGGCGGTGCAGGCCAAATGATTGAATTTGAAGTATTTATCAATCAAGAATTTGTCTATACCCAACGTTCGGACGGCCTGATTATTTCCACGCCGACAGGTTCGACCGCTTATGCACTTGCCGCCGGCGGCCCCATCATGCAAGCCGGTCTGCACGCCTTCACGCTTGTGCCTATCTGTCCGCAATCCATGACCAACCGCCCGATTGCCATCTCCGACACCAGCGTAATCGAAATCCTCATTACCAAAAGCGGCGACGCACGCGCACATTTTGACGGACAATCCCATATCGACGTGCAAAACTTCGACCGCATCATCATTCGCCGCTATCACAATCCCTTGCGCGTCCTCCATCCCACCGATTACCAATACTTCAAAACCCTGCGCCAAAAGCTGCATTGGGGCGAACAATTGATTTAAACACCACTTCAATAAATAGGCTTACCATGAAAACCATTTCCCAAACCTTAATCATCGCGCTGTGCGCCCTTTCCTCCCTCTCCGTCTCCGCACACGGCATGCACAAAAGCAAACCCTTGTCCTTTGAAGAATTGCCGAAAATCTGCCAGCAATACTTTACCCGTGCGGATGCGTGTTACCAAAAAGCAGGCGATAAAGCATCGTTCCAACGTGACAACACAAAATACCTGCGCCAAATCCTGCCTGCTGCCGACGTAGGCCAACGTGAACGCATGTGCCAAATTGCCATGGATACATTCGCTGAAAAAACAAAAGGCTTAAATTGCGAATAAAGACCTTCCCCTTAGCTCTAGTAATTTTAATTTCATAAAAAGGCCGTCTGAAACATTAGATTGTTTCAGACGGCCTACTTACAAAAACCCTTTACTTTTTAAGAAGAGACCACAAAATCTACCGTATGCGCTTCACTGTAATCAGGGATTTCCAGCTTTTCTATCATGCGGTGCAACACATCATTCGGAACAGAATGTTCGCGGTTACGGTTTTGCGATAGTAATTGCGTGTAAGGCACTTCCAAATAAATGAGATGCACACGTGCGCCGTAATCGGCAAACATCGGCAGCCATTTACTGCGCAAGTCGCGGTTGAGATTGGTCGCATTGAAGACAAATGACGTACGGGCTCGCAGGTATTCTTTTGCCTGCTCTTTACCCAAACGCACTGCTTCGGCGGTATGTTTGGAATCTGCGGGATTGAGTTTACGCTCACGGCGAATCTCATCGAGCGACAGCATAGGTAAATGGGCAAGATGTTGCCTGATGTAGCTGTCTTTGCCGCTACCTGCTATGGCGCACATGGCGTACACCTCAAAGGTCTGATCATCAAATGGCTGATAATCCGGCATTTCGCTACGGCCGTTAAGATAGAGATAGCGTCCGTAATCGCTGGCGAACGTACGTGCCTTACCCCAACAAGCATTTTCTTCACAGAGTTCACGAAACAAATCAACGCGCAGCAAAATATCCTGTTGGTCGCAACATATACGACCCAGGACATCGGCTTTAGCCAGCATGGCAAGATGTGCAGTGTTAACCTGCAAACTGGCCGCTATGACAGCTCGATCAGGATTAGGCTTGTTAATTGCCCATAAAGGCAATCCGTGCAAGCGCACAAGTTTGGCGATTGCTTCTCTTACGGCAAATGGAGCGGCAAATTCGGTATACAGTAAAGTACGGGCAGTATGCTCGCCTTTTTTTGCGTGATGCGGCGAAACGATACGCTCTTTACCGTTTTCTATTTCACGCTTGGTCGTACTGCGTTTTTCCACATCATGCAGTATGGCGGCAGCAAACAGAATATGTTGCTCCTGTTCATCAAGCGCTTGAAACTCGGGCAGTTGTAAAAGGGCTTCGCACACCATTTTGGTATGCGTAAATACATCGCCTTCAGCATGCCACTCAGGGTCTTGCAGAACATCCTTCATATCGGCAAACCAGCTGAAACGACGTTCTAAGGCTTGCCAATCAGGAAGTTGACCGGGTATGTAATCTGGGAATGTCCACATAATTGTCTTTCTTATTATTGGATAATTGGACTTCAGGCCGTCTGAAACTGCCAGCTTTGCCAATGGTATTTGTCGTAATCGATAAGACGGGCAGGCTTCCAAGTTTTCGTCCAATGAACGTCGGTTTTAACGTGTTTGGCTCGCACCAATTTGAAAAGATTATCAAATTCATTGAATTGAACAGGCAGGTTGCCGTTGTTGGTGGCAAAATCAGCGGCGTTCCGGATAACGAAACCTTCACTGCATGCCGCTCCTGTTTTCGGATCGTAGCCGCCAAGCTTACCGGCAGTTTGTACGCTGTCTGTCCACGGCTCTCCCAAATTAGCGGCAAGCCATTGCGCTAAAGCAATATCTTCATTGGCGTATTTTTGAGTGGAATCTGCAAGCGGCTGGACAATTGGGATTTCTGGCACAGTCGGAAAATCAAACAGCTGCGCATAAAATTTAACCTCTTCCCATGAAAGCCAATGTCCGCCACGGCGGACGGCGAATAGATAAAAATAGCTTTCCAGTTGAGAATAGGCAATCGAATGAATGCCGTACATATTCTCGCCAAAAAGTTCGAGATCGCCCAAATCATCTTTGATTTGCTGCCATCGTTGCAGCAAAGGTTTATCCCACGGATGCTGGGTAGGTGCAGCATGACTACGGGCATAGAGGCCGTGCGCGGCAAAGCAGTTGTTTTGCCCATCTAATTTTTCGGTTAAAACCAATTTCGGCAGCGAGGCAAAATATGAAAGAAAGCCGCGCGGCATAAAGCGGTCGTCTGAAGTCGTGCCGAGGCTGATGGGCGCGTGCAGGCTGCGGGCGTATTTTTGAGGTTCAGTTGTCGTCATAATATTTTTTCCTTTTTATTCATTTTTTAATTTTCTTTTCAAGTGTTCCCAGCAACCCGTTACATTTTCCCCACCATATTTCCTTGTTTGGAAACCAAAAGTTGGTCGATTTTCAAATTTTCGGTATCGATGATTTCAAACTTATAACCGGCATAAACCAAAAAATCGGTGCGCTTCGGGATTTTGCGCAAGGAATACATCATAAAGCCGGCGATGGTTTCGTAGTTTTCCGAATTGGGAAACTCTTCAATATCCAGTGCGCGCATGACATCGGTAAGCGGCGTAGCACCATCTACCAACCATGTATCTTCGGTACGGCGGATAATTTGCGGCTCTTCTTCGGTATTGACCAGCTCGCCCATCACAATGCTCATCACATCTTTCAGCGTTACCACGCCAACCACCAGCGCGTATTCGTTCACCACTACGGCGAAGTCTTCGCCGGAAGTTTTGAAGGTCTCCAATACATCATAAAGCGACAATGTGTCGGGGATAAACAAGGCTTTACGCAACACGCGCTTGTCGGTCAGGCGGACGTCTTTTTCTTTTAAAAACAAGGTCAGCAGCGTATGAGATTCGATATAGCCGATGACGCGTTCCAAGTCGCCGTCACATACGAGGAATTTGTTGTGCGGTTTGTCCGACATCATTTCCAACACGGTATCGCTGTCGTCGTGTTTATCGAAATAGGCGATATATTCGCGCGTGCTCATGGTGGAAGTGACCGTGCGCTCCTGCATATCGAAAATGTTTTCAATCAGATAGTGTTCTTGTTCTTTCAATACACCAGCCTGCGCGCCGGCATCAACGACGGCATAAATATCTTCCGAGGTAAGCTGCTCCTGACGGACGGTTGAGATTTTGAAGAGTTTGAATATTGCGTTTGCCAATCCGTCAAAAACCCAGACAAGGGGCTTTAAGATAAAAATCAAAAACATCATTGGACGGACAATGCGTACCGCCACCGCTTCGGGATGGGTCATTGCCATACGCTTGGGCATCAGGTCAGCAATTAAAATAAAGCTGCCTGTAACCAGCGAGAATGTCAGCAAAGAGGCAACTGTGCTGCCCCAACTGCCTGCGTTCTCCAAAAGTTTGCCAAAATACGGACGTATTGCTGCCTCGCCGACAATACCGGCAAGAATGGCGACGGCGTTCAAACCGATTTGGACAACGGTAATAAAACTGCCCGGCTGCTGCTGCATATTGATGACGTCAAGCGCACGCGTATCGCCGCCGTCTTTCGCCATGACCTGCAATTTGATTTTGCGTGCCGAAGCAAGCGCGAGTTCGGAACAGGATACAAACGCGCTAATGACAATCAGCAGGCACAATAATAGTAAGGCTTCAAAAATATTCATGAAAAAGTTTGTGTATGGTATAGGTTAAAAATATTCAAACAGCAAAGGCCGTCTGAAAAATTCAATTTGATCTTAGATTTGTATGATGTACATTTATTGTTTTAATCATCCAGCGCATCTTCATCCAAGGATTTCAACCATTTTAGCTTTTCGCCAATTTTGATTTCCAATCCACGAGGGACAGGTTGATAGAAATCGGGTTCATCCAAGCCGTCGGGCATATAGCTTTCGCCGGCGGCGTAGGCATTTGGTTCGTCATGGGCGTAGCGATATTCGCGTCCATAACCCAATTCTTTCATCAGTTTGGTCGGGGCATTGCGCAGGTGGACAGGTACTTCGTCGCTGGCATTTTCTTTGACGAAACGGCGCATTTGGTTGTATGCCTTATAGCCTGCATTGGATTTGGCGGCGGCGGCAAGGTACAGCACGGCCTGAGCCAAAGCAAGCTCCCCTTCTGGCGAACCTAAGCGCTCATAAGTAGCGGCGGCATCATTGGCAATCGTTAAGGCACGCGGATCGGCCAAGCCGATGTCTTCCCATGCCATGCGGACAATGCGGCGGGCAAGATAGCGCGGGTCGGTACCGCCGTCGAGCATACGGCAGAACCAATACAATGCCGCATTAGGATGCGAACCGCGCACGGATTTGTGCAGCGCGGAAATCTGATTGTAGAAACTCTCGCCACCCTTATCAAAACGACGGATTTGCGCACCCAAACTGTCGGCAAGAAATTCGGCGGTCAGGGTTTTCAGACGGCGTGTATTAGCAGCGCGTAAAAGCTGCTCAATCAAGTTCAACAATCTGCGCGCATCGCCATCGGCGGTATTCACAAGCAATTCTTGCGCATCTGCTTCAATCGTGAAATCTTGGTATTCAGGCAAAGCCAATACTTTGGTAATCAGCTTCTTCAGGTCGTCTGAAGACAAGGATTGCAAGACATACACCTGCGCTCTGCTAAGTAAAGCCGGATTGACTTCAAATGACGGATTTTCCGTGGTGGCACCGATAAAGGTTAATAAGCCGCTTTCGACATAAGGCAAAAATGCGTCCTGCTGCGCTTTGTTGAAGCGGTGTACCTCGTCAACAAACAAAATTGTCGCGCGCCCTTGCTGCAAGGCAATTTCAGCTTTCTCGATTGCCTCGCGTATGTCTTTCACGCCGGAAAATACGGCGGAAACCGGCAGAAACTGGGCATTGAAACTCTGCGCCAAAATCCGTGCCAGCGTGGTTTTGCCTACACCCGGCGGCCCCCATAGCAACATAGAATGCGGCTTCCCGCCTTCCACCGCCACGCGCAAAGGTTTACCTTCGCCGATTAAGTGCTGCTGCCCGATGACATCATCTAAAGAATGCGGGCGCAAGCGTTCGGCTAAAGGGGCTTCGGGTTGGCGGGCGAAAAGGTCGGACATAGCGGCTTTCGTGCTGATTGATTAAAAAGAAAACTCGCTAGCATTATACGGCAGTTTCGCAAACTCACATATCGGGCCGCATTACGGTATAATACATGCTATTTTGAGAACTCTTCGGGCGTTTCAGACGGCCTTGCTAACAGGAAACATCATGACTTCAAAAACTCTTTTGGCAGCTGTTACATCAGCTTTCTTATTGGGTGCATGCGCTACCGGCGGCGAATCTTTCGGCGGCTTGGGCAGCGGTACAGGTATCGGCAGCAGCGTAGTGAAAATGGCGGTAGACAGCCAATGCCGTACCGAATTGAACAAACGTAACGAATGGCGTGTCATTGCTTTGGCCATGAGTGCGGAAAAACAAGCCGAATGGGAAAATAAAATCTGCGGCTGCGCCAGCGAAGAAGCACCAAACCAATTGACTGCAACCGAAATGATGCAAGTCTTGAGCCCGGCAACCCGCGATCAGGCCATTGCGTCCGTTACTGCGAAAACGGTTACCGCCTGCTTCAAACGACTCTACAAATAATCGTTCAGACGGCCTTTTTTAATATCGAGGCCGTCTGAATTCGTTTTGACTTTCTATTTGAATTTTAAATACATAGAGAAGAAACCATGAAATACATCAGCACCCGCGGTGCGACCGCACGCAAGCAATTCAGCGAAGTTTTATTGATGGGTTTGGCTCCTGACGGCGGTTTGATGCTGCCTGAGCAATACCCTCAAATCGACCGTGCTACTTTAGACCAATGGCGCACACTCAGCTATCCTGAGCTGGCGTTTGAAGTTATGAGCCTGTTTGCTACCGACATCCCTGCTGATGATTTACGCGACATCATCAACCGTACCTACACCGAAGAAGTATTCGGTACCAAAGCCATCACTCCGGTGCGCACACTTTCAGACGGCATCAAAATCCAAGCCCTCTCCAACGGCCCGACTTTGGCATTCAAAGACATGGCCATGCAATTCTTGGGCAATGCGTTTGAATATGTATTGAACAAAGAAGGCAAAGAACTCAATATCTTAGGCGCCACCAGTGGCGACACCGGCTCTGCCGCCGAATATGCCCTGCGCGGTAAAAAAGGCATCAATGTCTTCATGCTGTCTCCGGAAGGCAAAATGAGCGCATTCCAACGCGCGCAAATGTTCAGCTTGCAAGATGCCAACATCCACAATATCGCCGTTGAAGGTATGTTTGACGACTGCCAAGACATCGTCAAAGCCGTACAAAACGATGCCGAATTCAAAGCCAAATACCACATCGGCACAGTCAACTCCATCAACTGGGGCCGCATTGTCGCCCAAGTCGTGTACTACTTTGCCGGTTATTTCAACGCCACTTCGAGCAATGACGAAAAAGTCAGCTTCTGCGTACCAAGCGGCAACTTCGGTAATGTCTGCGCCGGTCATATCGCCCGTCAAATGGGCCTACCCATCCACCGCTTGATTGTCGCCACTAACGAAAACGACGTATTGGACGAATTTTTCAAAACCGGTGCATACCGCCCGCGCAACAGCGAACACACCCACGTTACTTCCAGCCCGTCTATGGATATTTCCAAAGCCTCCAACTTCGAGCGTTTTGTGTTTGACCTGATGGACCGCGATGCAGACGAAATCAAAACCTTATGGGCGGAAGTAGGTTCCGGCAAAGGTTTCAATTTGGAATTTGTCTTAAACAAAGTACATCAACAATATGGCTTTGTTTCCGGCAAATCGACCCATGCCAACCGCCTTGCCACCATCAAACAGGTTTACGAGCAAGACCGTGAATTGATTGATCCGCATACAGCTGATGGTGTCAAAGTAGCGCGTGAAGTCCGCGAAGCCGGCGAAACCATCGTCTGCCTCGAAACCGCACTGGCCGCCAAATTTGAAGCCACCATCCATGAGGCTGTCGGCGAAGTTTCCATCCCTCGTCCGGCCGCATTGGAAGGCTTGGAAAACCTGCCGCAACGTGTCCGTGTTGTCCCTAATAATGCAACAGCAGTGAAAGACATCATTAAGGAAGCCCTGGCTTAACCGGCCGTCCTTGACGACTGCACAGGCCGTCTGAAAAAGTTTCAGACGGCCGCAACCGATATTTGAGAAGTGGGTAACATTATTGCCAAACCCACCACGCCGCAGTCGTTCCTAATATAAAATCAAGGTGTTAAAACAATACCAACTCCTTTTGACTTTCAATTGCAAACATTGTAATGACAGATATTTTCGTTTAGAATTGCATGTTTGCTCTAAATTTGGATTGATATGCAGACAACACAAGCCACATCCAACTGGGAGCTATACAAGCGCTTGCTTGGATATTTGAAAAGCTATTGGAAGATGTTTATCGTCTCCGTAGTGGCCATGCTGATTGTCGCCGGTACGATGCCGGCTTTCGGTTACTTGCTCAAACCTTTGATCAATGAAGGTTTTGTCGATAAAAACATGAAAAGCATGTCATGGTTGCCGCTGGCAATTGTGGCGCTGTTTTTCGTTCGCGGCCTGTTTAACTTCATCAACGAATATTGCACGACGTATCTGTCCAGCCACTTGGTGCAGCGCTTGCGCGGTGAAATGTTCAACAAAATGATGCACCTGCCGACTTCGTATTTCAGCAGCAATACCGGCGGCCGTTTGATGTCTCGTATCTTGAACGACGTCAATCAAATTACCGATGCAGGGTTTAACGTCATTACCGTGATTGCTAAAGACGGCGTGAGCGTAGTCGGCCTATTGGGCTTGCTGACTTATCTGAACTGGCGTTTGACCCTGATTACTTTTATCATCTTGCCGGTTGTTGCTGTATGTATCCAAACAGTCAGCAAACGCCTGCGCAAACTGTCTGCCAACAACCAAATTTATCTTGGCCAGCTGATGCAGGTCTTGGGCGAAAGCATTAATGGTGAACGCGTTGTAAAAATCTACGGCGGTCAAGATTATGAAAACCGCCGCTTCGACCGTATTGCCAATGATGTTCGCCGCAACCTGCTCAAACAGGTTTCCGCCAGCTCTGCCGGTACCGGCATTACGCAATTAATGGCCTCGGTTGCTCTGGCTGCGATTATTTACGCAGCCGCACGCCAAGCAGGGCTTTCCGGCTTCAGCGCAGGCGATTTTATGTCGTTTTTGTCCAGTATGATCATGATGTTTGATCCCATCAAACGCATGACCGGCGTGATGCAATCCCTTCAACGCGGTTTGGCGGCGGCTGAAAGTGTCTTCACCTTTTTGGATCAACCCGAAGAGAGCAACGAAGGCAAACAAATCCTCAGCCCAAACCCTGGCGATATCGAATTTTGCGACGTTGTACACCGCTATCCTGAAGCCGAACGCAACAGCTTGAACCACATCAACCTGCTTGTACCGCAAGGCAAAGTGACCGCATTGGTCGGCGCATCAGGCTGCGGCAAAACCACCTTGGCCAATATGTTGCCGCGCTTCCTTAATCCGGATGAAGGTAAGGTTTTGATTAGCGGCATCAACATCAATGAATATACACTCGAAAGCCTACGCAGCCGCATGGCTTTCGTCGGCCAGAACGTTGTCCTGTTTAATGGTACGATTGCTGAAAACATTGCCTATGCTCAAGCCGGTAACTTCAGCGAAGAAGAAATTATCAATGCTGCAAAAGCCGCCAATGCTTGGGAATTTATCCAAAAAATGCCGCAAAGCCTGCACACTGAAGTTGGCGAAAACGGTTTAAAACTGTCTGGCGGCCAACGTCAACGCCTCGCCATTGCGCGTGCGCTTTTGAAAAATGCACCGATTTTGATTTTGGACGAAGCCACCAGTGCATTGGATAATGAATCCGAACGTTTGGTACAAACCGCATTGGAAAACCTGATGCAAAACCGTACCACATTAGTGATTGCCCACCGACTTTCGACCATCGAAAAAGCCGACAACATCGTTGTGATGCATGAAGGCAATGTAGTCGAACAAGGCACTCATCATGAATTGATCAACGCAGGCGGACGCTATTCCGACCTGCACAGCCTCAGCGAAAAATCAGCCAAACCGGCAAGTAAGTAGCTGAACAGCATATTCCATTCTTTTTATTAACCTTGGCCGCCCCGACCTATCCTTTTCAGACGGCCTTATCCGACAGGAAATATCAATGGCAGCATTCAACACCCAGAAAGTCTTGTCCGTACACCACTGGACCGACGCTTACTTCACTTTCACCTGCACCCGTGACGAATCTTTGCGCTTTGAAAACGGCCAGTTCGTCATGGTCGGCCTGATGGTTGACGGCAAACCGCTGATGCGCGCATACAGCGTGGCTTCTGCCAACTGGGAAGAGCATCTGGAATTTTTCAGCATTAAAGTACAAGACGGCCCATTGACCAGCCGCCTGCAACACCTTAAAGTCGGTGATGATGTCCTCATCAGTAAAAAACCGACCGGTACATTGGTTGCCGGCGACCTGAATCCGGGCAAACACCTCTACCTCTTGAGCACCGGTACCGGCATCGCACCTTTCTTGAGCATTACCAAAGACCCTGAAATTTACGAGCAATTCGAAAAAATCATCTTGGTTCACGGCGTACGCTACAAAAAAGACTTGGCATACTACGACCGCTTTACCAAAGAATTACCCGAACACGAATACCTGGGCGACTTGGTTAAAGAAAAATTGATTTACTATCCGATTGTTTCACGCGAAGACTATGTACACCATGGCCGTCTGACCGATTTAATGCGCAGCGGCAAACTCTTCGAAGACATCGGCCTGCCTAAAATCAATCCGCAAGACGACCGCGCCATGTTGTGCGGCAGCCCTGCTATGTTGAAAGACACCTGCAACGTCTTGGACGAATTCGGCCTGACCGTTTCTCCGAAAACCGGTGTCCGCGGCGACTACCTGATTGAGCGCGCATTCGTCGATCAATAACGTATCCCCGGCAGCAGGCCGTCTGAAACCCTTCTTTCAGACGGCCTAAACCTTAATAATTTATCCCACATTATGCCTACTCTACTCATCATCCGTCCGTCCAACCGTCCACAGCAAGATATCCAAACCTGCCATGCAGCTGGTTGGCAGGCTCAAGTATTGAGTCCGATCGAAATAGAGGCAGACCGTTCGGCACTAAACAAACTTCCCGAACAATTTAAGCAAGCCGATGTCGTGTTTTGGGTCAGCCCCACCGCTATTGAAACCGCAGCGCCGCATCTGAACTTTTCAGACGGCCCTAAAGCACACATTACCGTCGGCCAAACCAGCCAACATACTTTGGCGCAATTCTCCCCCTATCCCGTATTCTCTCCCGAAGACGGCAACGACAGCGAAGCCGTCTTGAGAATGCCTATTTGGAAAAACCTGCCACCCAACGCCCGAGTTCTAATCATTCGAGGCCATGGAGGCCGTGATTTTTTAGCAGATAAACTGACCGAACTGGGTTTCCAAATCGACATCGCCGAAATCTATTTCAGACGGCCACACGCCATCGATTGGCAGAACTTTAAAACCGAAGACATCGCCGCCGCCTACGTCACATCCGGCGAGCTCGCGCGCGAATTTTTCCATCAGATTCCGCCGCAATTTTCCCGATTCTTCGAATCCTTGCTATACTTCACCCACCATCCGCGTATTGCCGATGCGCTTCGCATCGTCGGCGCCAAACATGTAGAAACCGTCACTTCTTTATCCGCTGCACTTTTATCCATGCCACAAAGGAGCCAAGCAGTGAACCCAGTCGAAGACAATAAAGATACCCAACAAGTTGCCAATACGGCAGCTCCGGCGCCTGAACGTTCTGAAAACACCAGGCCTTCTGAACAAATCAAACCTACCCAACCTCAGCGAGTGGAGGCGAGCATGACCGAGTCCAACAATCTCCCACAAAACAACGCCCCTGTTATCATCAAACAATCTGGCGGCAAAGCCTTGGCTGCAGGTGCAACCGTCTTGGCACTGCTTAGCTTGGGCGCGAGCGGATTCCTGTTTGTACAGGGTCAAAATGTTTTAAAAAACCAAGAGCTCGAATTCAACCAAAAAATCGACAAAGCCGCATTGGGCGAATCTGAAAACGCCAGCCTTTTAAAAGACAACCTCAACCGCCAAACCGCTATTCAGGCCGAGTTAGACCGCCTGAACAACGGTCAAAAAAACAATAGCGATCAAATCCTGCAAACGCAGAAAGCTTATCAAGAGTTACTCAAAGGTCGTATCAACTGGTTGGTCGACGAAGCCGAATCCATGTTGAACACTGCTTCGCAACAATTGATGCTGTCAGGCAACCTTCAAGGCGCGGTCAGCGTATTGGAACACATCGACAGCCGCTTAAGCCGTTTTGAACAGCCTGAGCTTATCCCCATCAAGCAAGCCATCAGCAATGATTTGGCCGCGCTGAAAAACCGTCCTTATGTCGATATTTCCGCCACTGCCTTGCGTATCGACCGTTTGGAAACCGGTATTTCAGGCCTGCCTTTGGTTTTGGACGGCGTATTGAAACCAGGTGCCGCGCCTGTCGAAGCCGCCAATTCAGGAACTTGGTGGGAAAACACATGGGAAAAATCCCTCAATGCCCTCAAAGGCTTGGTTGAAGTCCGTCATCTGGACAGCAACGACGCCATGTTGATTTCACCCGATCAAACCTACTTCATCCGTGAAAACCTGCGCCTGCGCCTTTTGGATGCGCGCATTGCCCTGTTGCAACACAACGGCGAAGTGTATCAAAGCGATTTGAACAACGTTGAAGCAACTGTAAAACAATACTTCGACAGCAAATCCCCTGCTACCCAGTCATGGTTGAAAGAGTTGGCCGAACTCAAAGCCCTTGATGTCCGCATGATCTCAGACGACAGCTTGAAAGCCAGCTTGAGCGCCGTTCGCGCTTATCAAGAAGGTTCGCGTACACAAATGACGACCGAAGAAGCTGCACAAACCCAAGCTACCGAGAAAACCGCTTCCGCTCCGGCTGCAGCTACCGAACAAGCCACAACTGCTGCACCCACTGCCGCTTCTGCACCTCAATCTCTGGAAGCACCTGCTTTGCCGTCTGAAAACAAAAAAGAACCGGCCGCCGAAGCTGCCAAACCACAAAACCAAACCAAGCCTGCTGCCAAAATTAAAGGAGAGCAAGCATGAAAACCGTCGTTTGGATTGTCATTCTGTTTGCCGCCGCCGTTGGTTTAGCGTTGGCTTCCGGCATTTATACAGGTAACGTGTATGTCGTGGTTGAGCAAACCATGCTACGTATCAATCTGCATGCCTTTGTTTTAGGCCTGCTATTGAGCGTATTCGTTTTGTATTTCCTGGTTAAATTCGTGTTCGGCCTCTTGAACCTTCCGGCGCGTATGCAACGCTTCGGCATTGCCCGCAAAGGCCGTCAGGCTTCTGCCTCTTTGAACAGCGCAGGTCTGGCATATTTTGAAGGTCGTTTTGAAAAAGCCGAACAAGAAGCTGCCAAAGTCTTGCAAAACAAAGAAGCCGGCGACAACCGCACCCTGGCTTTGATGTTGGGCGCGCACGCAGCCGACCAAATGGAAAACTTCGAATTGCGCGACCGCTACCTACACGAAATCGAACACCTGCCACAAAAACAACAGCTTTCCCGTCATCTTTTGCTGGCCGAATCTGCACTGAGCCGCCGCGATTATCCGACTGCCGCACAAAACCTTGAAGCCGCAGCAAAAATCAACGGCAACTTGAGCCGCTTGGTGCGTCTGCAATTACGTTATGCCTTTGATCACGGCGATGCTTCAGATGTCTTGGCAAAAGCGGAAAAACTGGTCAAAGCCGGCGCCATCAACGATTACGAAGCCGAACAGTATCAAAACTGGGCATATCGCCGCCTCTTGAGCGAAGTAACCGATGCAGGCCGTCTGAAAGCCTGTTTGAAACAGATTCCCGAAAGTGTGAAGTCTGGCGAATTGTGCGTCGCGATTGCCGAAAAATACGAGCGTTTGGGTTTGTATGCCGATGCAGTCAAATGGGTTAAAACCCATTATCTGCAAACCCGCCAGCCCGAGCTTTTGGAGGCATTTGTCGAATCCGTGCGTTTCCTAAGCGAGCGCGAGCAACAAAAAGCCATCGACTTAGCAGACTCTTGGTTACAGGAACAACCCGACAATGCACCGCTGTTGATGTATCTTGGCCAACTGGCCTACGGCCGAAAACTTTGGGGCAAAGCCCAGGGCTACCTCGAAGCCAGTATCGCCCTGCAACCCAGCGTATCCGCACATTTGGTCTTGGCTCGCGTGTTTGATGAAACCGATCAACCGCAAAAAGCGCAAGAACAACGCAATCTAGTTTTGGAAAGCGTGGCCGAAGAAGAACATCCGGCAGCCCTTCCTCAACCAAATTGATGTGCTGATTTCGCATTAAGCGACAATATGAAATCTACAACAAAACCAACCATTTAATCATTTCAGACAGCCTCTATACATATCTAAGGCCGTCTGAACTTTGTCCAACATACCAAATCAGAAAGCCTATTTATCATGACTGCTCTGAAAAACGACACTTTCCTCCGCGCCCTGCTCAAACAACCTGTCGAATACACTCCCATCTGGATGATGCGCCAAGCTGGACGCTATCTGCCTGAATACAAAGCCACACGCGCACGCGCAGGCAGCTTTCTCGATTTGTGCAAAAACACCGAGCTGGCAACCGAAGTTACCATCCAGCCTTTAGAACGTTTTGATCTGGACGCAGCAATTCTGTTTTCCGATATTCTGACCGTTCCCGATGCCATGGGTTTGGGCCTGTATTTTGCCGAAGGCGAAGGCCCGAAATTTGAACGCGCCTTGCAACACGAAGCCGACATTGCAAAACTGCAAGTTCCCGACATGGAAAAACTGCAATACGTCTTTGATGCCGTAACTTCCATCCGTAAAGCACTGGACGGCCGAGTTCCGCTCATCGGCTTCTCCGGCAGCCCGTTCACACTCGCCTGCTACATGGTTGAAGGCGGCAGCAGCAAAGAATTCCGCACCATTAAAACCATGATGTATTCGCGTCCTGATTTGCTGCATAAAATCCTCGACACCAATGCCCAAGCCGTTACCGCTTATCTCAACGCCCAAATCGATGCCGGCGCACAAGCCGTACAAATTTTCGACACTTGGGGCGGCGTGTTGAGCGATGCAGCGTTTAAAGAGTTTAGCCTGAAATACATCCGACAAATCGTTGCCGGACTCAAACGCGAAAGCGAAGGTCGCCGCGTGCCTGTTATCGTATTTGCCAAAGGCGGCGGCTTATGGCTGGAAAGCATGGCAGAAATCGGTGCAGATGCATTGGGCTTGGACTGGACATACAACATCGGCGAAGCACGCCGTCGCGTCGGCGAACAAGTTGCCCTGCAAGGCAACTTCGACCCGTTTGCCCTCTTCGGCACACCGGAATCTATCCGCACCGAGGTCGCACGCATCCTCGCCGACTACGGCAACGGCAGCGGCCATGTATTCAACCTCGGCCACGGCATCAACCAACACGCCGATCCAGAACACGCCAAAATCTTGGTCGATACCGTACACGAATTATCCCGTCAGTATCACCGTTAATTAAAGCAACTCAAAGGCCGTCTGAAAGCAAAAATATGATTATCGAGTAAATTTGCTTTCAGACGGTTTTTCTATATACTTAATATCTGAAGCTTATCAGCTGACACCTTCAAACTTAAAAACACATCCACTCCCGCTACCGAATATGAATTTTTTAAAAGACATTACCTGGACCGAAATTTTCATCTTCGCCCACACCTGCGCCGCACTCGTCTGCATGCTGCGCGTGTTGTACAAACAAAAAAATATCGGCTCAACCTTTGCCTGGCTAATTATCCTCTTCCTTTTCCCCGTGTTCGGAACCATCGCCTACATCCTTATCGGCGAGCCTCGTCTCGGCACGGCCCGCGCCAAACGTACCGGCGAAATGAACCGCTTCTACCGCAACTTTGCCGCCACCCATCTAGCCGATATCTATCTCGACATTGCCGACCAAGTCAAATCACGTTACCACGGCATCAGTAAAGTTGCCGAAAAAGGAACGGGGCTGGGTGCAACCAAAGGCAACGCCATGAGCCTGCTCTCAACCACCGATACCATCATCGACAGCATGCTCGCAGACATACGCGCCGCAACCCATTCCTGCCTGTTGGCCTTTTACATTATCGAACCCAAAGGCCGCATTGAAGAAATTCTAAATGAAATTCTTGCCGCCAAAGCCAGAGGCGTAGACTGCTCCATACTGGCCGATGCCGTCGGCAGCAGGAGCTTTCTTGAAAGCGATTGGGTAGAGGAACTGCGCCAAGCAGGCGTTGAAGTACATACCTCCTTACCTGTCGGCATCTGGCGTACATTATTCACACGCACCGACCTGCGCAACCACCGCAAAATCCTCGTTATCGACAGCAAAATCGGTTACACCGGCAGCTTCAACCTTGTCGACCCACGCTATTTCAAACAAAACTCTGGCGTCGGAGAATGGATAGATGCCATGATGCGTTGCACAGGGCCTATGGTACTGGAACTGTCAGCCGTCTTCTTCGCCGACCTTGCCGTCGAAACCGATGAAAACCTCCAAAACGTACAAATATACCTTAATCAAGCCCAAAGCCTGCTGCCCCAAATCCTTCCTGAAAAAATGCAGCAAGGCGATATTGTTGCCCAAATCATTCCATCCGCCCCCGAGCAAGGCAGCTTCGTTATCTACGAAACCATCATCAGCGCCATCTATGCCGCCACCAAACAAATCACGATTACTACTCCCTACTTTGTTCCCGACGAGCCGCTTCTCATGGCCTTAACCGTTGCCGCCAAACGCGGCGTCAAAGTGACTCTGATACTACCTGCCAAAGTCGATTCACTGATGGTACGCTACGCCTCACGCGCCTACTACCCTATGTTGCTGGAAGCCGGTGTCAAAATCGCCATGTTTGAAGGTGGGCTTTTACATGCCAAAACCTTGACCATAGACGAAGACTACTCCCTCTTCGGTACGGTCAATATGGACATGCGCAGCTTCTTCCTCAACCTCGAAATCAGCCTCGCCATCTACGATCGCGACACCACCAAACAAATCTGCAACCTCCAACGTGACTACCTCAAAAACAGCAGCTACATTGCCATCAAATCATGGCAACAACGCTCCAAACTCCGCGGCCTCGTAGAAAATGCCGTCCGCCTGATGAGTCCTTTGCTGTAAAAAAGAAGTAGTGAGGCCGTCTGAAAGCACTGTTCAGACGGCCTTTTAAAACATCTATACACAATATTGATCATCGATAAATATTCAACTCATCCCTTTTCTTCAGTTTCAAAAAAGTAAGCCTCACTATATTTTCTCTTAAAATAGTTTTACAAAATTTAACCATAAATAAACCGATTGATATTTATAAAAATATTCAAACTACAAATCAAAATGAGACCAATATGTTCTTTTACATTTATTTGTAGTTTGATAATCATTATTAAAATAATTAGAATAAGCGGTCAATTTTTTATTCCTTGGGAAAAATCATGAATAAAACCTCTTTTCCTGTATTCCGCCTTAGTCTCATTACACTCGCACTATCAACAGGCTTCGCCCATGCCGAAAATACGCACCCCGCAGAAACTGCCGAACTGAATGAAATTAAGGTTACCGGTACCGCCGTACCGACCCGCGTTACCCGCAACCAGCTTGACCGCGAGACTTCGACCGATTTGAAACAAGTCATGAAAGACCAAATCGGTATGGATGTCGGCGGTGGCAACGGCGTGGCGCAGTTTTACAGCATCCGCGGCGTCGGCGAGGACAAAATTAATCTGGAAGTGGACGGCACCAGCCAATCCACCAAAATTTTCCACCACCAAAGCCGCTTCCAGCTTGACCCTGCTTTGGTGAAAAGCATCAACGTCGAAAAAGGCACGGGCGCGGCGAGCGCGGGCTTGGGCGCGGTCGGCGGTACCATCCGCGTGACGACGGTTGACGCGAAAGACCTGCTGACCGACGGCAAACCTTTCGGTTTCAAACTCGGCGCGGGCTTGAGCAGCAATAAAGGCTCAACCGGCAACGCGGCGGTTTACGGCTATCAAAACGGCTTCGATGCCCTGTTTGCAGGCAACTTCCTCAACAACCGCGACTACAAAGACGGCAACGGCAATGTCAACCACGGCAGTCGTCTGAAACAGCACAGCTACCTCGCCAAAATCGGCTACGACTTCAACGACGACCACGGCATCCGCCTGACCTACCGTCAGGAATACCAAAAAGGCAACCGCACCGATAAAGCCGAGTTCCAAAACGTTGACAGCTACGTCGGCGTGGACGGCACTTATCAAAGGGTAAGCGGATTAAATGGTTGATCTTACCTTTGCATGAGAGTGAGACAGACTAGCATCTCATCGGATTATCTGGTT